>NZ_LZHA01000040.1:0-64453 GCF_001690335.1 Gilliamella sp. Gris1-4
AGATGCCAGATGCCAGATGCCAGATGCCAGATGCCAGATGCCAGATGCCAGATGCCAGATGCCAGATGCCAGATGCCAGATGCCAGATGCCAGATGCCAGATGCCAACCATGGTAATGCATTTTTATTTCCTTGCCAAATAATTTTTTGTTTTTTATCAATTTCTCTATCCGTTTGCTTTATTTTTGAACGATTTCCTGCTTGAATAAGCTCAAAAATTATAACTTGATGATAAATAATCCGCCACTTTTTTTGTTAATTTATTGTAAAGATTTGTTAACGGTGAGTGTGGGGTTGCTTTGGCTTTTTTTGGGGAGTGGCGTTTTTTATGGGGCGTAGCGGTTGAGTGGTTTTGGGACTGGTGGAGTAGGTGCTTTTTAAAGGCCTAAAATTGCTTCGGTAGAATATTGATTTTATTTAAGTTTTTTGTTTTAATTAAGATCAGTCGGTTATGGTGGGTGGTGGTTTTGCTTAGGGTTGGTTTTTAACTTATTAAATCCTCGTTACGATTTTATTGCTTAATCTTTATTAAAAATCTTAAAATTCGATAAACCTAAAACACTTTGTTATAATTTGACCTCTTTAAAAATCAAAATACAAAGATTAATGAAAGCCCTCTATTCCTTTATCATCTTAACGCTAGTACCTTTTGATCTTTTTGCTGCTGATTTTAGCGGTGATGATTTATCGATTTGTTGGGGGATCCCTTTTGTGGGGATTTTGCTTTCTATTGCCTTATTGCCGTTATTTTTACCACGATTATGGCACCATCACTACGGCAAAATAACAGTGTGCTGGACAATGCTTTTTTTGCTGTTTGCTTTGTATTCGTTTGGTCTGCAATCAACAATTCATCTTACTGCCCATGCAATAATAGCTGAATACATTCCTTTTATTTTATTACTGCTAGCCTTGTTTACTGTTTCGGGGGGGATTTTAATTAAAAGCGATGTGCTTAGTACGCCCAAACTAAACGTTGGTTTGCTAGCAATAGGAACTTTGTTAGCGTCAATCATGGGGACAACAGGCGCTGCGATGTTAATGATTCGACCTGTAATTAGAGCTAATCGTCAGCGAAATTATGCCGTACATACCATTGTCTTTTTTATCTTTTTAGTGGCGAACATTGGCGGTGGCTTGACACCACTGGGGGATCCACCTTTATTTATTGGTTTTCTAAAAGGTGTTAATTTTGGGTGGACAGTTAAGCATATGTTGTTGCCCGTTTTGCTTAGTTCAATGTTGTTATTAGCAATTTATTATAAGATTGAATGCCACTACTTTCGTACTCAGTATGGTAATTCGCTTGTGGTATCTTCGACTTCAAAAATTAGTTCTATTAAGGTTTATGGTGTAAGCAATATTTTTTTATTGGTGGCTATTATTGCCTGTGTCCTTATGTCAGGCATTTGGCGATCGTCTGTTGAGATTATGGTTTTAGGATTACCTATTACTTTATCTAATTTAGTTCGCGATATTATGTTTGTTGTGATCACCTTTATTTCAATATTAATCACCCCTAAACAAGTGCGTGCTGGTAATGAGTTTAACTGGGAGCCTATCATTGAAGTTGCTAAGCTGTTTATCGGGATTTTTATTACTATTGTTCCTGTACTTGCTATTTTACGAGCAGGTAGCCATGGTGCATTAGCCCCAATAGTCTCACTAGTGACAAATGAGCAAGACGAACCAATCAACAGTATGTATTTTTGGTTGTCAGGTTTGCTTTCTGGATTTTTAGATAATGCACCAACCTATTTGGTCTTCTTTAATCTCGCTTCGGGTGATGCTATCACTTTAGTAACCACGTTAGAAAAAACCTTGCTTGCTATTTCAATGGGCGCTGTTTTTATGGGCGCACTAAGCTACATTGGTAATGCGCCTAATTTTATGGTCAAAAGCATTGCCACACAAAACAAAATTAATATGCCGAGTTTTTTTGGTTATATGAAGTGGTCAATAGGAATTTTAATTCCAGTGTTTGTCATTGATAATTTGGTGTTTTTTGTGTTTTTTTAATTTATGTGGTTATAAATATTACGTATTATTGATTCTATGAGTTTTACACTTTGTATACAAATCTTGGTATAATGCAATGTTTCTACCGTTACTTTGAGAGTTATCTATGTTAAATCAGTTAAAAGCAATTATTCAGTACTTTCTTCCTAAACAGCTATTAACCGTTATTTTTGGTTGGTTGGCAAAAAAACAGTTAGGTAAAGTTACAACATGGATGATTATGCTTTTTTGTAAAGTGTATAAAGTGGATTTGAACGAAGCAAAAATTAGTGATGTAAAAGAATTTAAAACCTTTAATGACTTTTTTGCTCGCGAATTAAATGAGGATGCACGGCCAATTGATACCACCGATAGTGCTGTTGTTATGCCTGCTGATGGTGTAATTAGTCAGTTTGGTACTATTCTAGATACACAGCTGTTACAAGCTAAAGGGCATTTTTATTCTTTAGAATCATTACTTGCCTGTCATCCTGATATGATCAACTTTTTTAAAAATGGTTCATATGCAACCACTTATTTATCTCCTAAAGATTATCACCGTTTTCATATGCCTTGTGATGGTATTTTGCGTGAGATGATTTATGTGCCTGGTTCGCTATTTTCAGTTAGCAAAGCTACAACCGAAAGTATACCTAATATTTTTGCTCGTAATGAACGTGTGATTTGTTTGTTTGAAACCGAATTAGGTCCAATGGCGCAAATTTTAGTTGGGGCAACCATTGTTGGTAGTATAGAAGTACAATGGGAAGGTATTGTTACCCCTCCACGAGAAGGAATAATGAAACGTTGGACTTATACTAATGGGATAAAATTAACAAAAGGACAGGATATAGGTTGCTTTAAGTTAGGTTCGACAGTAATTACGCTGTTTGCCTCAAATTCGATTGAATTTGATAATCACCTTAAAGTGGGCGATGTTACTCGTGTAGGTCAAAAATTAGCCGATAGGATATAGTGTTATGTTGATTCGTGGTGTTGTGTGCTTTGTTGCTGTGTTGTTTTCTTCACTGACCTTTGCCGAAGAAACCACGCCAATCATTAACAATGAAGATGATCTTTCGCTAGCTGTTCATCAGTTAAGTGATAAAAATGATGAACTCAGACAAAATATGGAGTTACAAAAAACACATCTAACTAGTATTGTTAATGAGCAAAACAATATCACGACACAAATTTCACATGTTCAAAATACACTGGCAACACTTGATGAGCAAGGAGAGTGGTTGAGTTTTTCGACCGCTTTGGGCGAAACCTTACGCCAACAATTATTGCGCTTGCCTGAGAAACCTAAATCGCAAGCGCTTGATGCCGAGATTGCCGAAGCAAAAGCTCAACAACTTAATTATAGTAATATTTTAACGTCTTTGGATGATTATCCAACTTTAACAAGCCCACTTAATAGCGTTAAAGAAGCAACCCAATATCGTCGTTTAATTCGGGAACAAACCGAATTACTTAAGACTCTTATTTCGGGAACAGACACTACCATTTTAGAATTGACTAAACTAAAAATTGCCAATAAGCAATTAACCAATGCGATTGACGAAGTAAACGATGCTGCACACAGATATTTTTTCTGGGTAGCTGATGTGAATCCAATATCATTGAGTTATCCAATTGATTTAGCCAAAGATGTTGTGTATGTGATTTTTTCTGTCGATACCATTTCACAACTTTATAAAGCTAGCATTGAAGTACTTAGTTCGCCAAAACCGTTATTTTTAATTATTTTGTCGTTACTTTTTGTGTTTGCCCACTTTAAGATGCGTGCGAAATATAATATTTTTCTTAATAAATCCGCTAACCGTGTGGGGAAAGTAACACAAGATAGTTATTCTTTAACCTTAAAAGTAATTATATTTTCATTAATTATGGCATTGCCTATCCCTATTTTGTGGGCGGTGTTTGGTTATGCTTTACAGATTAATTCAGATTATCCTGTCGCGTTTGCTTTGGGCTATGGCGTGAATGCGGCTGCGCCTATTTTGTGGGTGTTTATTATTTCAGCCCATTTTGCATCATCCAATGGGTTGTTTATTACCCATTTTGGTTGGTCTGGACGTAGCGTACGCTCGGCAATGAAATATTATCAACTTTCAATTTGGCTGGTAATTCCATTAGTAATGATAATGATGAGTTTTGATCAATATAATAATCATCAATTTGCAGCCACAATTGGCCGAACGTCGTTTATTTTGCTCTGCTTTGCTTTGGTGTTTATGACTAATTCTATCCATCGTGCTGGCGTTCCTCTTTATATTGATAAAAAAGGAGCTGGTGATAATTTATTAAGTCATATTTTGTGGTTTATTTTATTAAGTGCACCATGGCTAGCTATCATTGCGGCTTGTTTAGGTTATCTTTCGACAGCTCAAGTACTATTAGGGCGTCTTGAGGCCTCTGTCATTATTTGGTTTGCTCTGTTAGTTATTTATTTTATGATTCGCCGTTGGATGTGGATCCAAAAACGTCGTATTGAATTTGAACGAACCAAGCAACGTCGCTTAGAACGTATGCAACGAGCCAAATCACATGAAGATGATCTTAATTCACTTAACGAAAGTGTTGATGAACCTGTTATTGATTTAGATGTCATCAGTGCGCAATCATTACATTTAGTCAGATCGATTATTATGATGATTGCGTTAATTAGTATGATTTTGCTTTGGTCTGAACTGCATTCAGCCTTTGCTTTTATGAATAATATTAAACTTTGGGGTACCAGTGCCATTGTTAATGGAACTGAAATCGAACAATACATTACTCTTGGTGCAGTCTGTATTGCGATTTTAGTGATGACAATTACCGTTCAGTTGGTCAAAAATTTGCCCTCTTTGTTGGAGTTAGGCATTTTGCAACATTTAGATTTATCACCGGGAACAGGATATGCTATTTCCACAGTTTCAAAATATATTACTTTGATGATAGGCTGTATGATTGCATTTTCGTTTATTGGTATCGACTGGTCTAAAATTCAATGGTTAATTGCCGCATTAGGTGTGGGGCTAGGTTTTGGTTTACAAGAGATCTTTGCTAATTTTATCTCTGGCTTAATCATTTTATTCGAAAAACCTGTGCGTATTGGCGATACGGTGACAATTCGTGATTTGACAGGTAATATTACAAAAATTAATACCCGTGCAATTACCATCGTCGATTGGGATCGTAAAGAAATTGTGATGCCCAATAAAGCCTTTATTACTGAACAATTGGTGAATTGGTCGTTATCAGATTCGATCACTCGGATTGTATTAACCATTCCCGCTACCATCGATGCCGATAGTGATTTGGTTATCAAACTTTTGCAACAAGCATCAGATGAATGTGAATATGTGCTTAACGATCCTGAACCGCAAGTATTTTTGGTGGATATCCAAGAAGGTATTCAATTGTTTGAACTACGTGTTTTTGCTGCCGAGATGGGACACCGAATGTTACTGCGAAGTGCTATACATAAATTGATACTTGAAGCTTATCGTAAACATCATTTAACGCTACCATTCCCACCATTGCAAACCAATTTAGAAGCATTGGGACGCAAAAGCGGACGTCGTGGCTATACTGTTGGAACCGTTTAACCAAAAAGAGTTTCTAACCAAGGCACACCAAATGCTCCTGGCGCAAGCAATACAAAAGCCCAAACTGGCGCTGAAGCAATATTAGCCACATTAAATTTGGTAGCAGGCATATGCATTGTGCCTGCAATTAATGGCACTATTGCTCGTAATGGCCCAAAAAATCGCCCAATAAATACGCCAAACGTTCCATAACGCTGAAAAAATTGCTCGGCACGATAAACTAATTTAGGGTGCTTATTAAGTGGCCATGAAGCAATAACTTGTTGATGATAGTGTTTACCTAACCAATAAGACAGTAAATCCCCAAAAACAGCACCTGCCGAAGCGGCAATTAATACGGGCACAAATGATATTGCTCCTCCACCGATTAAAGCCCCTGCCCCTAATAAAATAGCCGTTGCAGGCACTAGAAGCGAGATAATCGCTAATGACTCACCAAATGCCAATAAAAATATAATGGGTAATGCCCAAACTTGATGGTGCTCAATAAACTGCATGATTGTCTGTGTGATTTCTTGTAATGACATAGAGTTAGCTTGTGAATTATCAATTGCTTATGGTGAACTATTTTATCATAATATTGCTTATTAAGTGCTGAGCACGCTATCTATTGATAAAATATTACACTACGTTAACATTTTAGAATTATTAATGGTTGATCTTGTGCTAATAGCAGTCTTAATTATAACCAAATTAGCAAGAGGCAATTAATGACGATCGGTGTTAAATCAATTCCAGTACGTAAATTTAAAAACAGTAAGTTGCAACATTTTCAACCTGATATGTTAGCTATCGAAAAGCCAGTTGCTTTAATTTATAACGGAATTTCACATGTAGTGATGATGGCAACACCAAAAGATTTGGATTATTTTGCCATTGGTTTTTCGTTAACGGAAAATATTATTCATTCGGTTAATGATATTTATGGCATTGATATTATTGATACTCCCAAAGGCATAGAAGTACAAATCGAACTTTCGTCACGACGCTTTAGCGAGCTAAAAGAAAAGCGTCGTAATTTAACTGGGCGCACAGGATGTGGCATTTGTGGTAGTGAGCAGATAGACCAAGTTTGCCAAACCATTCCTGCTTTGCCACTAATGAACCAAATTAATTTAGCTGATTTTAGCAATAGCCTAAATGGTTTATCGCAAGTTCAACATGTTGGTAATCAAACTGGATGCACTCACGCGGCGGTATGGCTCGATTTAAAAGGGCAATTTATTGCTGGATTTGAAGATATCGGTCGACATGTAGCTTTAGATAAATTACTTGGATTTAGAGCAATACAATTATCTAATAATCCCAATTATCAACATGGTGTAGTGTTAATATCAAGCCGTGCTAGCTACGAGATGGTGCAAAAAACAGTTAATTGTGGCGTGGAATTTTTATTAGCGGTTTCGGCTGCAACTTCAATGGCGGTTGATTTGGCTAAACAGTGTAATTTAACTTTGGTTGGATTCTTTAGAGGCGATAAAGGTGTGATCTATTCTGGCGATGATCGTCTTATCTAAGAAAATCTTTTATATTGTTCATTTTGGTAATTAAATTAATCTAAATTTAATATATTGAATAATAAAAATAAAAAATAAATTTTTCTAATTCATTCTAAGATATATCAATTCGCATCTTCCTTTATTAGACGAAGATCATCATAATATATGCCGAAAACAAAAATTATTTTGTTTTTTAATTATTTTATGGGATTTTACCCAATTAAACTAAGCAATAGGTTATCACTGTTTTATTATATTCACCTATTTTACTTTAGCTTAGCATTAATTTTTTTGAAAGGATACTATCATGCATCAGACTTCAGATATTCAACAAGCCGTTAATTTTATTCAGAAACACACAAACAAAAAACCAACAATTGGGATTATTCTTGGTTCAGGTTTAGGACCTTTTGCCGACACTCTTGAAGATGCTGTTCATATTCCTTATGACACAATTCCACATTTCGCCAAATCAGCAGCCGTTGGCCACGCAAATGAATTAGTCATTGGCCAATGCGGAGACAAAACAGTTGTGGCAATGAAAGGGCGCTTTCACTATTACGAAGGTTTTTCGTTAGATCAAGTTACTTTCCCTGTTCGTGTGATGAAGATGCTTGGTGTTGAAAAATTAATTATCACTAATGCATGTGGTGCAGTCAATACGAGCTTTAAACCAGGCGATTTAATGTTGATTACCGATCATATTAATCTTACTGCCAACAATCCTCTTATTGGACCAAATAACCCTGATTTAGGTGTGCGCTTTTTAGATGTAAGTGAGGTTTATAATAAGCAATTGCGTTCAACAGTAATTGATGTAGCCAAAGAACTTAATATTACCTTACAACAAGGTGTTTATGCTTGGTGGACAGGTCCAACTTATGAAACACCTGCCGAAATTAGAATGATTCGTGTTTTAGGTGCCGATGCTGTTGGTATGTCAACCGTACCCGAAGCAATTATCGCACATCACTCTGGTATTAAAACCATTGGAATTTCGTGCCTAACTAATATGGCTTGCGGAATTTTAGATCAACCATTAGGACACGAAGAAGTTATAGAGACAGCAGAAAGAGTTAAATCAACTTTTTTACAACTAATAACAAAAACGATTGCACGTTTCTAACCAATACTTTTTATTGGTAATTTTCTATAAAAAGTTCACTTTATTTTAGGAATAAACAATGAACATAAAGAATAGATTGAAAATAATGATGTTTTCCCAATATTTCATTTGGGGAAGCTGGTTAGCCACTTTTGGTGCTTATCTATTTAATACTTTACACTTTTCTGGTGTTGAAGTATCTATGATTTTTAGTACCAAAGGTTTAGCGGCATTAATTACACCATTTATTATTGGTATTATTGCCGATAAATTTTTGCAGGCTAAATATCTATATATGCTTTGTCATTCTGTTTGTGCCATTGCGCTTTTTTATGCTGCATCAGTTAATAATTCAGCTATTTTATTTTGGGTAATGTTAGGCAATGCGTTAGCTTTTATGCCAACTATTGCATTATCTAATTCTATTAGCTACCACTGTTTGGCTCAACATAACTTAGATTCGGTAACCGTTTTCCCTAAAATACGAGTATTTGGTACAGTTGGTTTTATTATTGCAATGTGGACAATTAGTTTATGCAAATTCGAGTTGAGTAATGCTCAACTCTATGTTGCATGCGCAGCATCCGCTATACTTGTAGTTTATAGTGCAACATTACCAAATATTACTGTATCTAAAAGTCAAAAACAGTCTTGGGTTTCTTATTTAGGATTAGATGCTTTTGTGTTATTCAAAAAGCCCGTTATGGCTGTTTTTTTTCTTTTTGCTATGTTACTTGGTGCGATACTACAAATCACTAATACTTTTGGTGGCGCTTTCTTACATGATTTTGGTAAAGTCTCAGAATTTAAAGATAGCTTAATTGTACAATACCCTGCTATTTTATTATCAGTTTCACAAATGGCTGAAGTCGCATTTATTTTGACCATCCCATTTTTCCTCAAAAAATTTGGCATTAAAAAAGTCATAATGATAAGCTTGATTGCTTGGACTTTGCGATTTGGTTTATTTGCATTTGGCGATCCAACACCTTTTGGTTTTGTGCTATTAATGCTTTCAATGATCGTTTACGGCTGTGCATTTGACTTTTTTAATATTTCAGGCTCTATTTTCATTGAAAAAGAAGTCAGTTCAAATATTCGAGCCAGTGCTCAAGGACTGTTTATGACCATGGTTAATGGTATTGGCGCTTATTTTGGCTCGATTTTGAGTGGTTATGTTGTTGACATGTGTACACATGATGGTCTTAAAGATTGGCAAACAATTTGGCTAATTTTCGCTACATATGCACTTGTGTTAGGTGTTGTTTTTTATTATTCATTTAATTATGACCATACTAAAAGTAAGTGTGCTGCATAATCACTTATCCGTTTAGATTAATAGATATTTGAAATATTAATTATCATTGTAATTTGATTAATTTATTAAAAAGACACTGGGGATGAATTGTATAATCCTTCTCCTGATGTCTTTTATTGTGTTTTTTAGCCGATAATTATCGGCAATGTTGTTTTTTGTTACGAGATTTAGTTATGAAAGATAAATTTTTAGGCGGCTTACTGGTTTTATTTGGTGCGTGTAGCTTTGGCGTACTCTCTTCTATCGTTAAGACGGCTTATCAAGACGGGTATAAACTAGGTGAAGTCACAGGTATTCAATGTTTTTTGGGAATGTTAATGTTATGGAGTATTCACTTTATTGTCAAAATAATACGTTCCCCAAAAGTATCCACATCAACGAACGCACAATTAGCAACTCCAACAGAAAAGCATACAAAATTGACAAAAAAATGGAAGGTCTGTGCTGTTGGTCTATTTCCTGGATTGGTCGGCATTTGTTATTACCAATGCGTACAACTAGTGCCTGCATCAATTGCAATTATTTTATTAATGCAATATTTGTGGATTAGTGTCTTTATTGATTTTCTTATATTTAAGAATAAACCTAGTATTATTCAACTTTCAGCGGTTATTATAATTATTTTAGGTAGCTGCCTAGCAGCAGGTATTTTTAATCAAGATATTAGTTTAAATTTGACTGGTTGTTTTTTTGGTTTTTTAGCAGCACTGATGTATTCACTCTTTATTAGTACTAGTAGCAATATTGGTAACGAATTACCTAAGCTTGAAAAAAGTGCGTTGATGATTACCGGTGCATGTATTGTTACTTTTTTGATATTTCCACCTTTATTTTTCTTCAAACTTGATATTAGCGACAGACTATATCAATTAGGATTTTTATTAGCATTGCTAGGTACTGTATTGCCTCCTTTTTTGTTTTCGGTAGGAATTCCAAGAATTGGGATTTCATTAAGTGCCATTTTGTCGGCAGCAGAGCTGCCTGTAGCGGTCACTTGTTCATATTTTTATTTACACGAATCAGTCCATTTTAATCAATGGATTGGAGTAGGTATTATTCTGTTGGCAATTGTTTTACCTAACTTAAAGCATATTAAAAAGAGCAAACTTGAAAAATAGTTAGTTTATCGACATTTTTGGTTTAAAATTCATTAATATACTGAATTATTTGCATTTAATGGTTAAATTTGCCCCCCCTAAAACCTCATAAGGCGTTTTATTTAAAATCGCTGTTATGTGGTTTTACTTCATTATAAAAGTGAACAAATCACTTAATCTTTTATTTTTATTTGTTGAATCTGCTGATTTTTACCGTATTGCCATTAAAAGTATGTTAATTACCGTAGTGTTTTCAATTACTGTAACTAACGTGAAAACTATATATTGAATTGATTGATTATTTATAATATTTAAAGGTATTGAAAATTTATCTATCATCACCATAACTTTGGTCATCTGATAATTTGACCGATATTACTATTTTTTATCAAAAAATAAATGATTCTGTGCTCTGCATCATTCTGAATAGCTTTAATAGTCAAATATATTAAAAATTATTATGATATGTTGACTGACTTCATTATGTATTTGTCTATAAAATTATAAGAAGAATCTTTAATTAAAAGATTAAATCTAACAATATTATTGAACTTTCCAAAATTAAATCTGTCTTACAAAAAGTGATTATTTTTAAGTGTATTAAATAGTATTAAGTATTAGTTCACTATTTAAATTAGGTAGTCATTCGCTATTAAATTTTAGTATTAAGTAATAGTGTTTTGCTGTATTGATAATATACCGTAATTAACCTTTAAGTAATACTTATAAGTTAATAAGGCTTTTCATTTTCTGATAGCTGTCGTTTTATTATTTTAAGTGCCTATGCTTTGAAACTTAATTTCATTAATTTAAATTTTTATTAAAACATAATGAATTGTTTTAATTTTTGTTGTTTGTTTTTATATTTAAGTATTATGTCAACCGAAAACATTTTCACATAAAATTAACAGCCTATTTTCTTTATTAAGGTCTTGTTATCTTTTTATTTTAATTAAAAGGAAGTTACAAAAATGAAGATATTAAAAAAACCTTTATTTACCTTAGTGCATAGTAATAGCGCAATACCTGAACACAGAACGCTAGCTTATTTAGATCCGACATTAAATTATTATACCGATCATATCAATGAAATTATTGCTTTGCGTGTTAAAGAACTTAAATTGCATCATCCTGAATATAGAGAATGCCCAGATAGTAACAAAACCAATAACAAAAAGGGGGGTTCTTTTGTTTTTCGTGAGATATTTGAGTCAGAGCATCATAAAAAACAAATTGGCATGCTAAAAGACGAAATAGCTATTACAAAAGAATCCAATAAAATAAAGGAGTTACTTGATACCCGGATAAAAGAAATTGCTAATGTTTATCCTGAATTACAATTTAATTTTAATGATATGCAGGTTTTACCGGATAAAGTCAAAAAGTACCTTTTTGCGCCACCATTAATATTGACTGACGATCATGCAATTATGCTTTGGGATGATTAAAAAAATATTTTTAACAATAATTAATAAAAGCCATAATTTACAGGGATAATTCCCTGTAAATTACTTTTAGTTTAAATCTGTTTTTATATCTAATTTTTAATTAATGACTGTTTTGGTTAGTGATTAACTATTGAAAGCACTTTCACCATGGCTATTAATATCCAGACCTTCTCTTTCATGTTCTTCTGATACTCTTAAGCCAACAATGATATCTGCAATTTTATAAGCAATATAAGCAACCACTGTAGTCCAAACTACGCAGGTAATAACACTCATCAATTGTATTCCTACTTGAGTTGCCATTGTAATGCCTTCGGCATAACCAATACCTCCTAACGATTCTGATGTAAATATACCAGTTAATATACAACCCACAATTCCACATACGCCGTGTACACCAAATACATCACATGTATCATCAACTTTTAGAATTCTTTTGAGTGTTGATACTCCCCAGACACCAGCAAAACCACAAATAAGCCCTATTAACATAGCACCACCTACACCAACAAGACCTGCCGCTGGTGTTACACCAACTAATCCCGCTATCACACCTGATGCCGAACCAAGGCAAGATGGTTTACCTCGTAAAAACCATTCTGCGAATGTCCATGCCAAAACCGCTGCTGCTGTTGCTGCAACAGTGTTAATAAAAGCTAAACCTGCGATTTCATCTGCATGCGTTGATGATCCTGCATTAAAACCAAACCAACCAATATAAAGAATAGCAGCTCCAAGGTAGACATAAGGTAAGTTAAATGGTTTTAGTGGTTCACGATTATAACCAATACGTTGTTTGATCAGATAAGCACCCACTAGTCCTGCAATCGCAGCATTAATATGTACTACTGTACCACCAGCAAAATCAAGTGCTCCTTCATCACCTAAAATTCCGCCTCCCCATACCATGTGCGCCATGGGAATATATGAAAATGTAAACCATAACACCATAAATATTAATACTGCTGAAAAACGAATTCGTTCAGCAAAAGCACCAGGAATTAAGCAACAAGTAATGCAAGCAAATGATCCTTGGAATGCTATCCAAATTAGCTCGTAAATCGATCCTGAAACATCTGTAATACCTATCCCTGTTAATAGAAAATGGTTAAAGTTGCCATAAAACCAGTTCCCTTCACCAAAAGCAAGTGTATAACCGTAAACAATCCATAGTACCGCTATTAACGAAAAAGTTACTAGCACTTGTGTTAACATCGATAACACATTTTTAGAACGTAATAATCCACCATAAAACAAAGCAATCCCTGGCACCGACATAAAAAGTACTAGGGCGGTACAGATCATCATAAAGCCGTTATCCGCTTTATCAACTACAGCAGCTTCTTCGGCAAAAGCTGAACTTGAGAATAAAATAACTAAAAAGGGGATAATTTTTTTCAACATAATGATTTCCTTAACAATCAATTACAATGCCGAGTCATCGGTTTCACCAGTACGTATACGCACTACATGTTCAAGTGAAGTGACAAAAATCTTTCCATCACCAATTTTGCCTGTATATGCTGCTTTAGTAACTGTACTAATAACTTGGTCAAGTTCATCATCTCTAATAGCTAAATCAATTTTAACTTTAGGTAGAAAATTGACATTATATTCTGCACCACGGTATAGCTCGGCATGACCTTTTTGTCGTCCAAAACCTTTAACTTCGGTAACAGTTAATCCTGTAACACCTATATTGGATAAGGCTTCTCTAACTTCTTCTAATTTGAAAGGTTTTATAACTACAGTAACTAATTTCATCAATTGCTCCTAAAAATTGTGAGATACAAAATAAATTATGCAAAGAGTGTGCCAAAAAAGTTAACTTAAATGAAATTAAACTATTGCAGCTGAATTTATAAAAAATATAGTCGTTAAAAAATCACGGTTCAGCGGTTCTAATCGAAGGGTTAAAACAAGAGATAACAAATAGTTGATAGATTTATTATTATTTAGCAGCGCACTAATATGGTGCCAATGCATATTAGTGGTGCTTAGCTGTTATAAAAATTACTTGGATCTAGAATGTCACCATTAACTTGCGATATTCGTCATAAGCAAAGTGATCTGTCATGCCACTAATATAATCCTGCAATAAGCGACATCGATAGTAGAATTCCATACACGCAAAACTTTCTACTTTATTTGAATTTAGTTTGTTAACTGCTTGTTGATAAGCGGCACAATGTTTTGAGGATAATTTATGATATAAGCGAGTTTCAATAGGATAATTTTTGTGATGTTTATCCTCAACCAATTTCAAAAAGTCGTTGGTAGGCATATCAAGCAGTGGGCTATAAATATCGAGCAATCCACTAATAATTCGGTACCCTTGAAGTTCAATATTTTCAACCGATTCATGGTTAAATATATGTTCAAGTCCAACTGTTTTGAAAATATTGAGTAATTTATATTCTGCACCATGATCTTCAAGTAAGGCATGATTAAATGAGCCGTGATAAATTTCTTCAATATTTTCAATAAAGCGTTCAGCAGCATGTGGTACCAATTTGCCAATAGTGTTGACACGTAGGTACATAAAAAATTGGTCGATGCCTATCGCATCAAAACCATTTTGATTTAGATTTTCATAAGGGCGATTGACAACGGTATCAAACAGATCACCTTTTTTAATCGGTCCCCATGCCTCAGCTAAGTAAGTATAAAGCTGTTTTACTGTTAGAATTTTCTTTTCAACCGCATCTTCTAGATCGGCAATGCAATATGAGATATCGTCGGCGGCTTCCATAATATAGGTAAATGGATAACGATGAAATGGTTTGATATCAAGCTGTTTAGATAACTCCTCAATAAATGGTTCTTCTGATAAATAATAACCTGCTTTTTTCATTAAATAAGAAAATTCTGGCAGTACCGGCTTAGACCAATAAGCTGGTTTAGAATATTTCATAATTGAAGCAATCTGAGAGTAAGTTAAATTGAGACGTAATATTGTATGCACTAAACGAATTGCTTGTGCATTACCTTCGAAACTTGATAAATCTTGGCGAATTTTAGTTTTAAGTTCTCTTATTTCTTCTTTATCACTAACATTTATTTCAAGAAATCGATAATCTGTTGCTCTGCCAAGACCCAAACGTAGAGTAAACCATTTATTAATGGCAGCCTCACCAAAATGACCAAATGGAGGATTACCAATATCATGCATTAAACAAGCCATTTCAACTAGGCTTTCAATCGCCATTATACAATTATCAAGCCCGTATTTTTTTAATTTTCCAGCATTGCCTAGGCGATTAACGATTTCTTTGACTATGTATCGCCCAACTTGTTGCACTTCCATAGAGTGAGTAAGTCTTGTTCTAACTACTGAGTTTCGTTCTAATGGAAAAACTTGCGTTTTTTGTTGTAGGCGACGAATAGCGGCTGAGTTTATGATGCGTCCACGATCACTTTCAAAACAACGTACTATTGAGTACTCATCAGACAGAGCTTCACGCTGTTTGCTAGCATAACGCTGATAATTGATTTTTTGGTTAAAGCTGATCATGGTTTCATCCCTAATTTAATCACTCAAATTGTTTTAATTTTTCAAATTGCTAATGTTTGTTTTGCCCATTCAATACTTTTTTGATAATCATTAGGTAATAACGGTATTAAATTCTCTAATGCTTTTAACAATTTGTTTGTTTGGTTATGGGTTAAATTTAAATGCCCTACTTTACGTCCAACTCTAACTTCTTTTTCATACCAATGAAGATGTACCAAATCAATTGATAACCAATTTAAATTTAATTCTGTGCCAATTAAGTTAACCATAACTGATGGCGTAAATACATCTGGCTTAGGAAATGGAAGCCCCAATATAGCACGAAGATGTAATTCAAATTGGCTAATTGAAGCTCCATTTTGCGTCCAATGACCACTATTATGTACTCGTGGAGCAAGTTCGTTGATCAGTAGTTCATTACCAACAATAAAGCATTCCATTGCCATTACGCCAATATAATTCAATTTATGCATAATAGCAGATAGCATTTGTTCTGCTTTTATTTGTAATGAATCTGATTTGTTAGGTTGTACAACACTTATTTTTAAGATGCCGTCTTGGTGGAAGTTATTGGTAAGGGGATAAAATACTGTTTCACCTTTTGCATTACGAGCGCCTATTAATGACATCTCTTTTTCGAACGGGATAGCCTGTTCAACAATAGCGTGCTGATAGATATCATCAGGTACAGTTATTGGACCATTAATAGCAATTCGCCATTGCCCTCGTCCATCATAACCGCCAGTTCTACGTTTAACAATTAATCGATCGCCAAGTTCAGTAAATAACGTTGACCAATCTTGAGGGTGATCAAGCGAAAACCATTTCGCTGTCGGTAAACCAAGTTCGTCAAGTAGCTGTTTTTGCGTTAAACGGTCGGCAATAATAGGAAAGACATCTCGATTAACAAAATGCGAATGTTTAGCTAAAATTTGTGTAAACGGAGTATCTGACCATCGCTCAATTTCAGCTGTTATTACTGACTGTTGATATGGAATGACGGTAGGATCTACATCTAATCCAACTGGATAAACTTTTATACCTATTGGTTCGCCTGCTTGCTTAAGCATTCGCCCTAATTGCCCGTTACCTAGTACACAAACAGATTGAAGTTTCATATTATGCATTCACTCTTGGATCTGGGTTATTTAGTACCTCATCAGTTTGAGTTAATCGCCATGTTGATAAACGTTGATATATTTCTTTATCATGTAGAGCTAGAATCTGTGCAGCAAGTAATGCCGCATTCGCTGCACCAGATTTACCTATTGCTAAAGTACCAACAGGAATACCTTTAGGCATTTGAACAATAGAATAGAGACTATCTACTCCATTTAATGCAGCACTTTGCACTGGAACACCTAATACAGGAATCAGTGTTTTAGCAGCTAACATACCTGGCAAATGAGCCGCACCACCAGCACCAGCTATGATCACATCAAAGCCTTTTTGTTTGGCATCTTCAGCAAAACAAAATAATTTATCAGGGGTACGGTGAGCAGAAACGATTTCAATATGATAAGGAATTGTTAACGCATCAAGGATATCGGCTGCGTGTTGCATAGTAGTCCAATCGCTTTTGGATCCCATTACAATGGCAATTCTAGGTTGAGTATGCATGGCAAATGTATGAATAATTAAAATAAGATGTATGCGAAGTATACACTAAAATTTAGTTAATGGGGATAGTAAGGATTTTATCTGTTAGCAATTAAAACACATGTTCCCAGCAGAATGAGATGATAAACAAAGTGATACCGCCGAATAGTATCGGCGGTGAAGAATAAGTTAGCCTTTTACTGCTGCCACGATTTTAATTTCTATCAAATATTCTTGTTTCATTAACCCTGTTTGCACTGTACAACGTACTGGTGCACTACCTTTAGCTACCCATTCGTCCCATGCTTTATTCATAGCGGCAAAGTCACTTTTATTAACTAAAAATAATGTTACATCTAATATACGTGATTTATCACTGTTAGCTAGGGCCAATATTTTGTCGATTTCAGCTAATGCACTTTTGGTCTGTACATAAGCGTCATTTTCAAGATCAGCTGGAACACTTGTGTAATAAATAACGTTATTATGGATTACTGCTTCAGACCAACGGTTATCTGGATCTATTCGTGTTATTGTCATCATATTTTCCTTGTTAGATGAGTTATTAAGAAACTTTAATAAAATCAGAGCGCAATTTTTTTATTTCATCACGCAATACACTAGCTTTTTCAAATTCAAGATTCTTAGCTGCTTCGTACATCATTGCTTCAAGCTCTTTTACTTTTGCCTGTACGTCTTTAACTGAGAGATATTGATAAGGTTTGCCTGGTTCGAATGCTTGTACTTTGGCTGTTGATTTTTTAGTACTTAAACCTGCCTCTAATACGTCTTTAATTTCTTTGCGTACTGATTTTGGTGTAATGCCGTGTGCTGTATTAAAGTCTTCCTGTTTTTTACGACGACGGGCAGTTTCATCAATCGTTTTTTGCATAGCAGGGGTTATTCTATCAGCATATAATATGGCTTTACCATTTACATTACGCGCTGCACGCCCTACTGTTTGAATTAGTGAACTTTCTGAACGTAAAAAACCTTCGCGATCAGCATCCAATATTGCTATTAGTGAGACTTCAGGTATATCTAAACCTTCTCGCAATAAGTTAATGCCCACAAGTACATCAACTTTACCTAAACGTAGGTCACGAATAATTTCCATACGTTCAACCGTATTGATGTCTGAATGCAAATATTTTACAGTTATATTATGTTCTGACAGATAATCAGTTAAGTTTTCTGCCATACGTTTAGTTAATGTGGTCACTAAAACACGCTCTTGGTTATTGATACGAATTTTGATTTCAGATAATAGATCATCAACCTGCGTTGCAACTGGTCGAACTTCGATAATAGGATCTAATAAACCTGTAGGTCTAACTACTTGTTCAATAATTTCATTACCTGATTTTTCAATCTCGTATTTAGCTGGTGTTGCTGACACATAAATAGTTTGTGGCATGATGTTTTCAAATTCAGCAAATTTTAACGGTCGATTGTCTAGTGCTGATGGCAACCGAAAGCCATATTCAACCAGATTAAGTTTACGTGAACGGTCACCATTATACATTGCTCCTAATTGTGGAATAGCCACGTGAGATTCGTCAATAAAAAGTAATCCATCAGGTGGCAAATAATCAAATAAGGTTGCTGGCGGATCGCCCGGATTACGCTGAGCTAAAAAGCGTGAATAGTTTTCAATCCCAGAGCAATACCCCAATTCGGTCATCATTTCAATATCAAATAATGTCCGCTGAGTTAAACGTTGCTCCTCTAATAGACGATTATTGTCTAACAGAACTTTTTGACGTTCTTTAAGCTCTTGCTTTATTTGCGCAATAGCGTTTTCCATAATGTTTCTTGGTGTGACATAGTGCGTTTTTGGATAAATTGTTATCCGCGATACTTCATTTATGCTATTACCTGTAAGCGGATCAAACATAACAATTCGATCGACTTCATCATCAAATAACTCTACGCGCACAGCAAGATCGTCTGAATCAGCTGGAAAAATATCTATAACATCTCCTCGAACACGAAATGTACCACGACTAAAACCTATTTCATTACGAGTGTATTGCAATTCAGCTAATCGAGTTAAGATTGAACGCTGATCGGTTATGGTGCCTTTTGTTAGGTGTAATATCATCGACATATAGGTTTCTGGTGCTCCTAAACCATAAATAGCCGACACCGAAGCAACAATTACAACATCACGTCGTTCTAGTAGTGATTTAGTGGCAGAAAGACGCATTTGTTCTATATGTTCATTGATTGACGCATCTTTTTCAATAAATGTATCGGTTGACGGTACATAAGATTCAGGTTGATAGTAATCATAATAAGATACGAAGTATTCAACCGCATTTTCAGGGAAAAAGGCTTTCATTTCACCATATAGCTGAGCGGCTAATGTTTTATTTGGTGCTAAAATAATTGTGGGGCGATTATGTTTAGCAATAACATTTGCCATGGTAAATGTTTTACCTGATCCGGTTACGCCTAATAGTGTTTGATGTGCAATCCCATCATCAAGATTTTGATTAATTCTTTTTATTGCTTCTGGCTGATCACCGGCTGGCTTAAATTCGGAACATAATTTAAATTTTTTCATTACATCGCAACCTAATATTTTACCTATTAATAAAAATTATCCCCAAAAGGGCTTGACCTTTTAAAATTTCCTATTTTTTGTTCAATTAACATTTTTATTTATAAAAAAGGCAACTAATTTATAACTTGATTTGTAATAACTCATTGATAAAAAACAATAAATTATTTCATGATTAAGTTACAATCAAATTAAGAAAAATCCTGATAGTTACTGAGGTTAGCGCTTTTTTCAATAAAATACTCACAGAGTTATCCACAGGCAACGGGGATAACTTTATAAGTATAGTCTTTATAAACTTTTTTCAATTATCAAGATAAAATTTCAAAAAAAAATCCCTTTTATTTTAATGTTTATTTCTATCTTTAACATTATATTTGATAGTTTTAACTAATCATTCGATTTAGCTGTTCGATTTGATATTGATAGCTATGATCCAAGTTTTGGATGAAAGTCAATCGGTGAGTGATGCATTTTGGCGCATCTTCTGCGTGATGAGACACAAATAACAACTGTGTGTACCCTTCACTAATTAAACGATCTATCCAACGTTTTACTAATTCTCGATTAAGATGATCGAGCCCTTGCAATGGTTCATCTAAAATAAGCAGTGTTGGATGTTTAACCAACGCTCTGGCAATCAATACTAATCTTTGTTGCCCCCAAGAAAGCGATTGAAAGGGTTTATCCGCCTGCGTTTGTAACCCTAGTAATTGTAGCCATTCATCAGCCAATTTAGCTTGTTTATCACTGGTAGCTTGGTAGACACCAATCGAATCAAAATAGCCTGACAATAACACAGTTTTAACGCTAGAACTAACTCGATAAGCCAAATGTAAGCTGCTACTAACATAACCAATATGGCGTTTAATATCCCAAATTGTTTCCCCCGAACCTCGTTTACGACCAAATAAAGTGAGATCATTACTATACCCTTGTGGATGATCGCCAGTTATTAAACTTAATAACGTTGATTTACCTGCGCCATTAGGTCCAACTATTTGCCAATTTTGTTTGGCTTTTACTCGCCAAGTTAATCCATTAATGATTGCTTTATCATCATAATATACATAACCATTATTTAATATGACTCGATCTAATTGATCAGCTAATTGAGTTGGTGGTTCGTCGGCTTCTGGTAATGGCATATTGGAAATATTTTCCAAATCCGCTAATTGCTTAACAGTTGTATCGTTTAATATTGTATCTTTTGTATCAATTTTCAATAGTTGGCAGTCGGCTAGTATGCCAATATTTTCAATAAAAGTAGGAATTTCATTAAATCGATTTAAAACAAGGACAATTGTGATACCTTGCTTAGCAAGATCTGCTAGTATTTCGGCTAAGTTTTCACGTGATGTCACATCTAAGCCATCAAAAGGCTCATCTAATATCAGAAAATCAGGTTGCTGCATCAAAACTCGACAGATTAAGGCTTTGCGTGTTTCACCAGTTGAAAGGTATTTAAAGCGTTTCGTTAATAGGTGTTCAATTCCAAATTGTGTTGCTAATTTTTGGCAAAGTACTTGATTAAAATTATTTTCTTGTATAATTTGCTGAGTGGTTAATCCTGTATCGTTTTCACCTTCGCTTAGCATATCTGTATTATTGCGTTTCCATTCATCATCAATTAGTTTTTGTAGCTGTTCAAACGATATGTGTGCTATGGAGTTAAATTGATTAATTACTTTGCCTGATAATAATGTTTGCTCACCAGCCAATGCTTTAACTAGTATAGATTTACCGCTGCCATTACGCCCCACAAATGCAACATTACTGCCTTGATTTATTGTAAGTGATTCAATAGTAAAAACTAGGTAGTCACTAATTTTAAAATGTGCGTTTTCTATTTGTAGCATGATAACCTCATATTGCTAAACTAATGTCGCAACAATAATATTTTGTGGATTAATAAATAGTTTTGATTGTTTGCCTGTAGCTAAGGCCGACTTTTTTACTTCACTGGCTAATTTGTTAGCATAAAGCACTATGCCAGAAGATAGTGTAAAAGCAATTTCACTCCAAATGCCATCAGTAGTGATTTTTTGAACGGTAACCGACAAGCAGTTTTCGTTCTCGATTTCATTTTTTAATTCAATTAATGGAGCTTTAATTAACAGCAATACTGTTTTGTCCGTACTCAACTTTAGCCGTTCAATACTTGATTGAGTAATGTAAACTTTTAACTCAGTTTGATTATCACTAAGTAGCACTGTAATAAAACCAGCAACATCATTTGTTTGAATCTGCTTAACCGTACCATATAATTGATTTCGTGCACTGGTTTGTAATGATAGTCTAGCTGTAGCTTTTAAAATATCATCTAAAGGTACTTTGTCATCATTTAGTATGTTAAAAGCATTTTGTTGTAGCTGAGTTAATAGATCATAGAGTTGGATAAATCTAACTGCATAAGCACTCAGTTTAGTGCCTCCTCCATTTTTACCACCAATTGCAGTAATTAAAAAAGGTTTAGGTGCTAATTTACTTATTTCATTAATGGCATCCCATGCGGTTTTATAACTAATACCAATTTGCTTGGCAGCCTGACTTAATGACCCCGTCTGTTCAATTGCTTTTAATAACGCAATACGCCTTGGATCAGTAAATAACTGCTGTTTTATATTTAACGTTAATAAAATTTCAGGAGAAAACATAATTTAACACCATGAAGAACCGACTAATCAATTTGGAAGAGATAATAGTGATTATTGTAGACCCTTTTTGGCATTCCTTCAAAACTTGTTAAAAATCTTGTTGATTATCATATCGTATCAGCTTAAATGAATTTTAATTGTACTTTATATATAAATTCTGCTAGAATCGATATGTTATATTTTATATAACGGTCATTTAATAATTTGCCAAATAACATAATAAATCATAATAATCAATTGGATAAATAATATTAACAGTTAAAATTAACTCAATTTTATTGTGAGGAACAGAATGAAAAAAATTATTGGAATTATCTTAATGATGGCAATGACTTTTTCAGTTTCAGCTGCTGAAAAAATGACTATATTTGCCGCTGCCTCATTGACTAATGCTATGCAAGATATCGCTGCATCTTATAAAGCAGAACATAAAGATGCAAATATTGTATTCTCATTTGCTTCATCATCAGTATTAGCTAAACAGATTGAACAAGGTGCACCTGCGGATATATTTATGTCAGCAGATCAAAAGTGGATGACTTATCTTATTGAGCATAATTTAACTAAAAATAAACACGATTTATTAAAAAATACATTGGTGCTTATTGCTCCCCAAAATTCACATTTAGAGAATGTTTCAATTAATAAAAATACCAATTGGGAAATTATTTTACCTAAAGGTGAAAGAATAGCTATTGGTGATCCTGATCATGTACCAGCAGGGATGTATGCAAAAGAATCATTAACTAATTTAGGGGTATTTAATAAATTATCGCCACAATTTGCTCCTGCAAGTAATGTAAGAGACGCTTTGGTACTAGTTGAGCGTAATGAAGCTGCGCTTGGTATTGTATATAGTACCGATGCTAAAATAAGCAATAAGGTAAAAATAATTGGATCCTTTCCTGATGATACATTTAAGTCTATCGAATATCCCATCACTTTGTTGAATCAAAAAGCAACTGATTTTTATAAATATTTAAATTCACCACAAGCTAAAGCTATTTTTGAAAAATATGGATTTATAACCAAGTAATTTAATAAGTAAATAATTTTATAAAACTATGTTATTAACTGAATTTGAATGGCAAACCTTGCTACTTAGTTTAAAGATAGCCGCCACAGCAATTGGTTTTAGTTTGCCAATAGGCATTTTAACCGCTTGGATATTGGCACGCTGTCAATTTTTTGGTAAATCGCTATTTGATAGCCTCGTGCATCTTCCTCTTGTTTTACCACCAGTTGTTTTAGGTTATTTGTTGTTAATAACCATGGGACGACGTAGCGTTATTGGCGAGTGGTTGAGTAGCCATTTAAATATTAGCTTTAGCTTTAATTGGCAAGGTGCAGCTTTAGCTTCGGCAGTAGTTGCATTTCCATTAATGGTGCGTTCAATTCACTTAGCCATTGAATCAATTGATACACGCCTTGAAAACGTTGCTCGGACTCTTGGCGCCCATAAGTGGCGAGTTTTTATAACTATTACTTTACCATTAGCCTTTCCTGGTATTCTTATGGGAATTGTATTGGGTTTTGCCCGTTGCTTAGGGGAATTTGGTGCAACCATCACTTTTGTGTCAAATATTCAAGATGAAACTCGCACCTTACCATTAGCAATGTATACTTTGCTACAAATTCCCAATGGTGAACAAGGTGCATTACGACTGTGTATTATTTCGGTTGTGTTATCACTAATCGCACTTTTTTTATCCGAATTGTTAAATCGATGGCATAAAAAGAAGTTAGCAGGATAATCAATATGTTAAAAATAGATGTTCGCAAACAACTTGCTTCGTTTTCGTTCCAATTCAATCATGAGATAGCCTGCCAAGGGGTTATTGCTATTTTAGGCGTTTCTGGCTCGGGAAAATCCACACTAGTAAACCTTGTTAATGGATTAATTAAACCTGATCAAGGCCAAATCCAGTTGAATGGCTTACCACTAGTTGATTGCGATAAACACCTTTTTGTTGCTCCTGAAAATCGGCATATTGGTACCGTTTTTCAAGATGCATTACTTTTCCCTCATTATAAAGTTATTAAAAATCTGATTTATGGTGCTAAAAATTTCAAGCAATCAAGATTTGATGAAATAGTTAATGTACTTAATATCCGACCATTATTAAATCGTTATCCGGCCATGTTATCTGGTGGAGAAAAACAGCGAGTAGCAATTGGTCGAGCACTATTAACCAACCCTTCATTACTATTAATGGACGAACCCCTTTCAGCTCTTGATATGCCAAGAAAAAAAGAATTGTTAATTTATATTAACAAATTAACTAATGAGCTAAATATACCCATTATTTATGTAACACATAATATTAATGAAGTTAAACAAATAGCCGATAATGTTGCAATTTTAGATCAAGGCAAGCTGATTGAGTTTGGTAAGACCGAACATGTTTTACAAAGTGACTATTTAAAAGAATGGTTATAAAGTTCTAAAGTATTACTATTCTCCTCTTGTTTAATATATGTCACGCCATCATGCCAAGCACCAAGCACCGCACGAGTTGCAGTGTTGCCTTCAATTTGAAAATGATGTACAGCAGGTTTATGTGTATGACCGTGCACCATAATATCTGCATTATGTTTAACCATCATTTCAATAACTGCTCGCTGATTCACATCCATGATATTTTCAGATTTAAGTTGATTATGTTGACTACTTTTTTTCCGTAACTTAGCTGCAATTTTCAACCGAATAAAAAGAGGTAAAAATAAAAATAATTTTTGAAGCCATTTATTATGCATAACTTTTCGGAAAGTTTGATATTGATGGTCGTCAATACACAGTAAATCACCATGTAAAAAAATAATGTTTTTTCCTTGATTAGGAAGACTATTAATCTCAGGCAGTAAGGTCATTTCGCATTGTTGTGCATACTTTTTTCCCAATAAAAAATCACGATTACCATGAACGAAATATTTTCTTATATTACGTTTTGATAAGGCTTGTAAAGCTTGCGCAATTTGATAATGTAAGTTTGTTTTTACATCATCCCCAACCCAGTAATCAAAAAGGTCGCCTAGAATGTAAAGCTCGCAGTTGTCGGGCAAAGTATCCAAAAAAGACAAAAAGCCTGCGGTTATATTAATATAACCTGAAGCAGGCTCATTATCTGCTAAATGGATATCAGCAATAAAATAACGAACAGGATTATTCAACCGTGACACTCGTAATAATAACATCTTCAACAGGAACATCAGAATACATACCACTGCGCCCTGTTTTAACAGTTTTTATTTTATCAACCACATCAAGCCCATCAACAACTTGTGCAAAAACACAATAGCCATAACCATTAATGTCCGCAGAGCGAAAGTTGAGATAATCATTATCAACCACGTTGATAAAAAATTGCGCAGTTGCCGAATGAGGATCTGATGTACGTGCCATTGCTAAAGTACCACGTTCATTTTTTAGACCGTTATTTGCTTCGTTTTTAATTGGTGATTTTGTCTTTTTTTGGTTCATTCCAGGCTCAAAACCACCACCTTGAATCATGAAATTATTAATAACACGATGAAATATTGTGTTGTTATAAAAGCCTTCTTTGCAATATTCAACAAAATTTTTAACAGTCTCTGGCGCCTTATCATCAAAAGTTTTGATTTTAATATCACCTAAATTAGTGTGAAATATGATCATTGCATAATCCTTTTTTTAATATATATCTTTCGAATAAAATTTAGTAAATCTTAATTAATATAAATTATTTACCAAATTTTTCACATGCTTCTAGTGTATTGCTCATTAACATAGCAACAGTCATTGGACCAACACCACCAGGAACAGGTGTGATCCATCCAGCTCTTTTAACAGCAACATCAAACTCTACATCACCTGCAAGTTTACCATCTGGCAAACGATTGATACCAACATCAATGACGATTGCACCTGGCTTTATCCACTCACCCTTAACATAATTAGCAATGCCTACTCCCGCAACAACAATATCCGCATTGCTAACATGTTTTGCTAAATCAATAGTACGACTATGGGTAATGGTTGTTGTGCAACCTAATAATAATAACTCTAATGCCATTGGACGACCCACAATGCTTGATGCTCCTACAACGGTAGCATTTAAACCTGACAGATTTATGCCGGTGGATTCTAGCATTTTGACTACGCCATAAGGAGTACATGGTCGCAAGATTGGATCACGCTGTAGCAAGTGTCCAATATTATATGGGTGAAAACCATCAACATCTTTACTTGGATCTATACGTTCAAGAACCTTTGTTTTATCAATATTATCAGGTAAAGGCAGTTGTACTAAAATACCATGCACATCTAAACGTTGATTTAGTTCATCAATTAATGCTAATAATTCATCGGTGGTCGTCGAGGTAAAGTCATAAGCAAATGAAACAAAACCAACATCATCACAAGCCTTTTGCTTATTTTTAACATAGATTTTTGATGCAGGGTCTGAACCGACTTGAATTACAGCTAATCCTGGGACTGATAGTCCTTTTTCAATACGCATTTTGACTTTATTAGCAATTTCAGTTCGTATTTGTTGTGCTAATACTTTCCCATCAATTATATGTGCAGTCATAAGCTTCCGTTTAACTATCTTATTAGAGGTATCATTTTCGCAAAAGTTTTTATTAATGTCTATTTAGTTATGAATTGATTGATTAAGTTGATTCAATATTTGTTTGTATTGAGCATCAATATCTGTAATAACTGAACAAATATGAGCATCAAAAGCTTTTAATTTAGGTTTTTGAGCCTTCCATTCATTTTTAGAAATTTGTTTAATTGCTCCATAATTTTTAAAAAATTCGAAATGCAAAATACTTCCGCCCACAACATTATAAAAAATGCGTTGACCAATATCTTCTCCATCTTTTTTTATATTATTAAAATGTCGGTAAAAAAATCGCGTATTACCATTTTCAGTAATAATTGATGCATGTAACAATTTGACTAAACGTTTATATAATTTGTTTAACTCGCTTTTTAGCTCATTATCATCGCCCAATTGATTTTTTATTGCTTTTTCAAAAGTTTCTTTAACTTCAGTTAAAAGGCTTAATGATTGTTGTTCAAGCAGTGGTAACTGTTGACGTAAATCTTGTTGAAATTGAATCAATTTTTTTTGTAATAATGGATTAAGTGATACCGTTTCTTTATTTAATATGGTATTACCATTTGGCATGATGATTAAATCATTCTTTTTATCAAAAACATGCACACTTTCTCTACTTATCGTAATGTCATAACTGGGCTTAATCCCACACTCTTTTTTAGCAGCGAATACGGTGATAGGTAACAACAAAGCAATCAATATCAATTTTTTTAACATATTCATATCCAACTAGTTTATCTATGAAGATTATAACGTCTACCTGAAAATAAACATAATAAAGTTGAACTTATGTTGTGATTGGAAAAACAAACAAGTCAAGATTAGCACAAGCTATTTTTGAATGATTTTTACAGAAATAGAACTATCTTTTTGTCTGAAAGTTAAAAGGTTGTTAAATTATGTTTATATTAGGTGTTTAGTTTTTTGATATCAAGTTTAATGAAGTATTAAGTGATAAATTTAAAAAATGCTAGCTTTCTGAATAATAATTCTAAATTATGAAAAAATAAGCAAATAGATTTAACTTTTCAAACATAAAACCAGATTAGCTTTTCAAGCCCAATATCAATAGGTATAATCTATTTAATCAACTATATTTAACAACTTTTTTTTAATTTAAAGTAACGTATAGTATCTATTTGTGAAATAATTTATTCGAGGTAAAAATGTATACTGTAATTTTTGGTCGTCAAGGTTGTCCTTATTGTGTTCGAGCTAAAGAACTAGCAGAAAAACTTTCTCAAGAGCGTGATGATTTTTCTTATCGTTATGTTGATATTAATGCAGAAGGCATTACTAAAGAAGATCTGTCTAAAAGTGTAGGTAAACCTGTTGAAACAGTACCACAAATCTTTATTGATGAAAAACCAATCGGTGGTTGTACTGATTTTGAAGCTTATGCAAAAGAGCATTTAGGCTTATTTAAAGAATAATGTAAACTAGTGAATTAAATTCAAGCCACCGTTTGGTGGCTTTTTTAATGTTTACTTGTTATTAACGACCTGGTAGTTTTTTCCAAGTAACCTCGTTACGTAAATAAGTTGGTTCTACTTCCTCAACATTAACTACTTCATTCTTTAACCATTTATTCTTAGCAAGAACGACTAGATCTTGTGCGTGAGGTAATAAAATATCACTTTGCCTTATTCCTTTAATCATATCTGGATAAGTTTGCCAACCAGTGCCAGCACAATAACTATCATTACCTATATTTTCCACTTTTTCTATTACTTTTTCAGGTGCAATTACACATTCTGGAATAACTGTTTGCCATTGATTATTGCTGTAAAAGTATTGCCCTAAATAGACTTCCCCCATTCTGGCATCAATTGTAGCAATGACTTTTGTGGCTTTTTGTGTTCGATATACACCTTGAGCCAAGGTCATCAACGTTGAAACTCCGATCATTGGTTTCTCAATGCCTAATGCTAAACCTTGTGCAACACCAATGCCAATTCTAACACCAGTAAAACTACCAGGTCCTTGTCCAAAGGCTATGGCATCAACTTGAGCAAGTGAACAATCTGATAGTGCAAGAAGCTTATCCACCATTGGTAATATTTGCTTAGTATGATCGCGTGCTGATATGATGAAATCATGAGTGATTTCATTACGGTAAATTAAAGCTACCGAACATGCTTCTGTTGAGGTATCAATAGCTAAGATAGTACTCATTTCTTTTCCAAAATATTTAAGTTTATAAGTTAGATTTAGATAATAAAAAATTAATAACTTTATTTACATCTCGTGTTCTTGGCGATGGAGGTAAACTATTAATAAAGGTTGCACCGTAAGGTCTCATAACCAAGCGATTGTCACAAATAATAATTGCTCCGCGGTCATTATGATGGCGAATTAGTCGACCTACTCCTTGTTTTAAAGTAATAACAGCTTCAGGTAATTGCACATCATTAAATGCATCTCCACCTTGCATTTGGCAATCCTCCATACGAGCTTTTATTAAAGGATCGTCTGGAGATGTAAATGGTAATTTATCTATAATAACACAAGATAAGGTATCGCCCCGAACATCAATACCTTCCCAAAAACTACTGGTAGCAATTAATAAGGCGTTTCCGCTATGTATAAATTGCTCAAGTAATTTTACTTTACTTGTTTCACCTTGTACTAATACTGGTAATTTGGTGAGTTCTTTAAACTGTTTTGCTAAAGCATTCATCATGGCATAAGAAGTACATAGGAAGAAACAACGCCCATTGTTTGCTTCAATAACTGGCAATAATATATCGACCAATTTTTCAGCATTACCTTGTTCATTAGGAGAAGGAATATAACGCGGAACACACATGACAGTTTGATGTAAATAATCAAATGGGCTTTCTAAAATAAGGGACTCGGCATTTGTGAGACCAAGGCGCTTAGTAAAATAATCTAATTTATTATCAACAGACAAAGTTGCCGAGGTAAAAATCCAACTACCTTTACGTTGTGCTAATAGTTCAGAGAATTTATCGGCCACTGACAATGGCGTTATCGCAAAAACAAAATAATTATAAGTACATTCATACCAATAACTAAACCCAGTTACATATGTTTCACTTAATTTTTTTAATAAGCTGATGTATTGATTTACTCGTTCAAAGCAGTTATCTAATGCAGTAGATCGTCCTATTGCCAACATTAAAACCTCACGACAAAAATCTAATGCATCAAAAAGATAAGATAACTCTTTTTTTATTGCTTGCTGTTTGAATAACACTCGCAAATTACCTTTAGGTGGTTGCTGATTAATTGCAATACGCAAATCTTGAACACTTTTTTGCAATTTATCTGCACACTGCTGTAGCTGAGACATATCTTTTACTTCAGTGCGATAGCTAAGCGTTATCTCTTTTGCAAGTTCTAGTAGCTGACGACTAGTTAACTGTTGTCCAAAATAGTGACAAGCCAGATCTGGTAACTGATGGGCTTCATCAAAAATCATTACATCAGCCTTAGGGATAAGCTCACCAAAACCTGTATCTTTTACCACAACATCGGCTAAAAATAGATGGTGATTAACAACCACAATATCCGCATTTAAAGCACGCTTACGAGCCTTAACAACATAACAATCATTATAATGTTCGCAGTCACTTCCAAGACAGCTTTCGTTTGTACTGGTTAATACGGGCCAAATTGGGTTTTCTTCCGTGACAGTTATACATTTGCTAATATCTCCATCTTTGGTTTTAATTGACCAATTTTTGACACGAACTAAATCAACACGTAAATCTTTATCAAGATCTCCTGCAGCTGCATATTGATTATACAATCGTTCTAAACAAAGATAATTCGATCTACCTTTAAGAAGAGATATTTTGCCAGTGTAATTTAATGCTTTTTTGATAATAGGCAGATCTTTACTAAAAAGTTGATCTTGTAGATTCTTGGATCCCGTGGAAAGTATTACTTTCTTTTCACTACGTAAAGCGGGCACTAAATAAGCGAATGTTTTACCTGTTCCAGTTCCAGCCTCAACAACAAGAGGCTGTTGCTTATTTATTGACTCTGAGACTTTACTTGCCATGTTTCGTTGTGGCTCTCTTGCCACAAATCCATCAATAGCTTTAGCCAATAAACCATTCTCAGAAAAATCATCAATCACTTAAAATATACCTAATAAAAAGCTAAGTTCAACACACCAATAAAATTAAGAAAATATATTCTAAGAAAAATAAAACGTTATGAAAACATAATGACTCATTTCAAAAATGAGATGAATTTATTATTGCTGAATTGAATAGTTAACAATACAAATAATTGCCGTACTATACCAGTAACCAAGAAAAAAAGATATATAGCTATATTTTAAGATGAATACGGTTGTTTTTTTATTTTGAACATCACCCATTAAAAATAGATAATGTTCAATGCTTAAAAAGCCAAAGAATCAATAATAAATTTATTTTGTCAATTTGGTTTTCAAGTAAATTAAATAATGCTTAATTCCCGATAAATATTTTTTCTGTTTAAACATTAATCGAGAATAGGCTCGTATTGAAGATGTTTTCTTTCGGCTATATAAAGGTAAAGTATTATTTCTCCATGGAGACTTTTCCAAATAATAATCAAATAATCTTGAACGATAAGGCTGATGCCAAGGTTTATTTTTAGTTATGTAATGAATTAAAACAGTATCGTCTGGAACATTAGAATCTTCATTACCATTTATTGATAGCGCCAATAATTTATTATATTTTTTTTCTAATATAATTCTTTTTTCACCTACACAAATATTTAATACATCTTGATCTGGATAATGATATTTATCACCATTATTTAATAACTTTAATGTCTTAGAAGTAATGTCTTCCTGACACCAAAGAGTTATGTTAATTAACATAACTCCAGAATTGAAATATGTCCCATATATTATGTTATATTTATCACACTGAGACTGTTGCATATAGGGCTCATCAGCAACAGCAGCAACAATTGCAGAATGTAAATTAACTTCATTAATAAAATTTAATTTTTTAAGGCAAAGTGTATCACTATCAATATAAAGCAATCTTTCAGCTATATCTTTTAAAATTATTGGAGCTATTAATCGAACACAAGCTGATATAGGAAATTGTTCAGTATTCTTTTGATCAATTTTAAATTCATCATTAATAACATATTCAGTTATAGAAGCATTATCGGAGTTGATTGTTGCCAATTTTTTTCTATTTTCTTCCGAAACATTATGAGTAAAAATATGAAAATGAATCTGATTATTTTTATTATTTTCAATAACTGAAACAATATCTACACCTGCTGATAGAGCGTAGTTATTATCAAAACATAAAAGAATATGTAATACATTTTCATTATTCGAAAAAACACATGATAATAATTCATTTTTTTTGTTAATAAACTTTTCAACATTAATCACAACATTATTCCTTAACGTCTTTTGAACGCTTTATGTTTCAAATAAAGTAGATAATACTTCAATGCAGAAAAATATTTATGCTGACTAGCAAGTAATTTAGCATATCTTCTGGTGGTTGACGGGGCATTTTCATTAGCTAGCAATAATTTATCGTTTGCCCAACAAGAAGACTCTATATAATGTTGATAAATAGGTGTCAAATATAGTTTATACCAAGGTTTATTACCGGTGACATAATGAATAATCACAGCATCATTGCCAATAAGATTATCTTCTTTTCCACCCGCAGTTAGCGCAGTAAGATAATTAAAACGTCTAGGTAAGAATACTGTTTTACCTTGCATTAAAATATTTAGGACATCTTGATCTGCAAATTTATAAACTTTACCACTGTTAATCATCGCAAAAGCTTTTTCAGTAAGGTTATTTTGCACCCACATATCTGTATTAATATATATCATTCCAGCATTAAAGTATTCACCATAAGGAATATTACAGCTAGCACACTGTTTTTCTTGGGTTTTTTCCAAATCAGGGACAACCGCAGAATATTTATCAGTTAAATCAATATTAATTAATTCATTAAGGTTACTTGTACACAGTACATCACAATCTAAATATAAAACTCGAGAAGTTACTTTATTTAGTATCTGTGGCACAACAAATCGTAAGCAAGTTGAAGCAGAAACATGTAAAACTAAAGTATCTGGATTAATTGAAAAATTATCACTAATTTCATAACAAATTATGGTAATATTTTCTTTATTTAATTGATTAAATCTTATAATTTTCTCGCTAGATACATTATTGGCAAATAAATGGAATACAAGATTTTTATCTGAATTATTCAAAATTACTGAAGACATAGCAATACCTGCAGGCATTGCATAGTTATCATCAAAACAAAATGCTATATGTACGGTATCAAAAGATTCTACGGTATTGTTAAATAGTGTTTTGATTTTGCTGATAAAAATATTTTCTTTCATCTTATGCCAATTTTTCGATTATGTTAAAAAAGATTAAGGCATTGTAACATATGTTAAATTAAACAATGAAGTAATAATAAATTTTATATTGACATATTGATTTAATAATGACTAAATAACAAAGTTAAGTTTTAAAGAGTATTAGAAATGAATAATAGGATTAATATTGCATACTGTAGTGATTCAAATTATCTTGAACATGTAGCTGTATCTATTACCTCTATTATACTTAACAATATGGATCATAATATTCATTTCCATGTCTTTTTATATGATGTCGTACCAGAAGAACAACATAAGTTACAAAAAATAAGTCCTTCAATCACAATTTATTCGATTTCAACAGATGAGCTAAATAAATATTCAGATCTTCCGAATAATAAAATAAAGCATATTAACCGATCGATGTATATTCGATTATCAGTTCCAAGACTATTATATGGTAAAGTTGATAAATTTATTTATTTGGATGCGGATACCTTATGCTTTTCTGACCTATCACCAATTTTAAATATAAATATAGACTCGGTCATTTGTGCTGTAACACAAGACTCATTAGATAAAGAAAATATGAACAAGAACCAAAAAAGGTTGGAACTTACCTCTCAAAGTTATTTCAACTCTGGTTTTTTATACATTAATGTTAATAATTGGATGGATTTTGATACAGAAAATAAAGCAAATAAGATATTGCTGTCCGCAGAAAAAAAACATTTAATTTATCCAGATCAAGATGCACTAAATATAGTTTTACAGCATCAAGTTCTATTTATAGATACTAACTGGAATTATCTATTTACTTGGATGAACGATAAGCAAAAAGAAAGATTCTTTTACAATAAAGAATCTTTACCTTTTATCATTCATTTTACTGGTGCCAGAAAGATGTGGTATCAAGAACATAAAGGGCTCGCGCAAGATATTTATAGTTTCTATAAACACTTCACTCCTTGGGCAAATAGTCCACTTAAAAGTTATAAACATAAAATGCGCGTTAATGATTATCGGATTTATGCAAAAAACCACATAAGAGATAGAAAAATCATAAATGGTTTTAAGTATTATCTGCTTTATTTAATTCATAAATTTAAAAATTAGCTATTCTTAATTTAAATATATTCTTTTATAGATTTTACTAATATATCGGGATTAATTGTTTTCACACTATTAGAATAAAAAACAATTTGTTTGCTGTTTATGTCGTTAGGAGACCAAATATCCTTATTTATTTGTAAATCGAGATTAGGGTTATGCTTTTTTATATAGGCTTTATCTAAAAATAAATCTTGTAGTAAATATTTATAATTACTAAACTCTCGACTATAAATAGATTTCAAATTATCCGGTTTAGGAAGTAATGGCTCCATATAGATTGAAATACACTTAGTCGAAAATGCGGAAGCCACATGCACAATAGATGTGTCAACACTAATAACTAAATCAGCTTTTTTTATTAAAGGAAAAACATCTAAAATTGAGGGAGATTGAAATTTAATGGTGCTGGGTATACACAATTTATCAAAATTTCCACCTTGTCCAATTATTACAATTCTATATTCTTGATAGTAGCTTTTAAATAAATTACACAACATTAAAATCTGAAGTTCTGATAAACAACGATAATCAGAGCCTCCATAAGGATTAATTACCACGAATTTTTCTTTTGGTTTAATATTGTTATTAATAAAAAGATCAACATCTTTATCTTTTATTGAATCAATAAAGATATCATAACCAAATGAATCATAATTTATATCAAGATAGTCTAAATAATATTTTAATTGATTTGTAACATGTTCCGTCGTTTTATAATAAGGTAAAGAAATATTGAATGATTTAATATTACTTTTGTTATAGCTGAGTAGATGTGAAGTTTTAACAAAAATACAAAAAAACAAATGTCTTAAGTCTAATCGTCTGTGAAATCTTGCGTCGATAGCCAAATCAAATTGATGTTTTCTAATGATTTTAAGTGATCTCATTAACTTACTAAAAGTTCCATCATCATATAAAAAACAATCAGTTACATAAGGGTTATTACTTAAAATTTCTAAACTATTTTTTCTTGAAGACACATATACTTTATATCCTGCCATAGATAAATATCGAATAAATGGCGTTGTAACTATCATATCGCCAATACAATCATTTCTTATAACAAGAACTTTTTTAACTGAACAAGGAATTAATGAATTTTTTTTACTTCGTAAAAATATAGTAAATAAAGATAAAAATTTTATAAATATAAAATATTTAATTTTTTTCGTAATAAAATTACGTTTCCAGTTTAATTGTCGAAATTTCTGATTTAGACTCGTCAAAATAATTCCTATTTATCAAATAAATTATCTATTTATAGTTTTTTATCTCTAGTTTCAATTGTTCAAGCATAATGCTCATATCAAGGTTAGCTATTGGATCACCAAGTCCTGTACCAAGGTTATCATTAGTAAATATTTGTATTGCATTGGAATAATTTGGTCCCCATACAAAATTATTAATAAATTGTTTATCAATAATCCTATTATTATAGACGCAAATCATTCTTATATTATAAATTGAAGCAATATGTACTATAGAAGTGTCAACAGAAATCACTAAAGTTGAATATTTAACTAACGCCACTGTGTCAAAAAAAGACGGTAATGGGTTTATAATAATATTTTTTTTAGCTTCAATATGAGAAATTTTATTAGGTTCACCCACCACAATTGTTGTGCAATCATCATATTGTGATAAGAAAGATAAAGTCTTATCAATTTGATAGTTAGAAAAACTTCTAGCTTCATTTGAACCATAAGGATTAAAAATAATTATTTTTCTATTTGATTCAATTATAGGCTTAATAAAATTTCTTACAAACTGCTCATTATCGGTTGGAATATTAATGTAATACTGTATCGGTTCAGATTGAATATTCATTAATTGAAGTATTTTCTGACTTCTTGTTGAAACATGAGACGTATACTCGTGATAAGATATTGACGTATCATACAATTTATATTTTTCTTGATTGAAGCCAATTGTATGCAATGGGCTGATAGCTTGAATGATTTGACAACGCCTTACACTATTGTGGCCTTTATCAACAAGGTCAATTGCAACATCAATTCTTGTGCTCTGTAATTGTTCTTTTAATTGTTTTATACTTTTTTTTCTATCGTAGAATAAAACACCATCCACTGAAATAAAATGCTCAAAAAGAAAGGCGATCCTTTTTTCTACGATAACATAAACCTTAAGCCCATTTTCTCGAAGGGACTTAATTAAATAGGAAGTAACTATCGCATCGCCAATTCCTTGATCATTCATAAGAATTGCTACAGAATGATACTCATCTGGATGAAATATAGATCTTACCTTTTTTTTTCGATTTAACCAGGCTAATTTAATAGCCAATTTAAACGGTTTTACCTTTAAATTTCTTTGCCTATTTAAGTACCTAATACATTCTAGTAATTTGTTTATCATATTCCCTTCAATACCTTATCATGCAAAAAATATTTATATCTGAGCTTGTAAAACTCCTTTTATGTTAGCTTGTAAAATTTCCTTGATATAATTTTGCATATAATCCATTCATCGATAACAATTCTTCATGATTACCTTGCTCAACAATCTTCCCGCTATCAATAACAAGTATTTTATCTGCGTTTTCAATCGTTGATAGGCGATGGGCAATAACTATTGATGTACGCCCTTTTTGTAAATCTTCTAAAGCTTTTTGTATTGCTTGCTCTGACTCAGTATCTAATGCCGAAGTTGCCTCATCAAGCACTAATATAGGTGTGTCTCTTAACAAAGCTCTTGCTATAGCAATGCGTTGACGCTGACCACCAGATAATAATACTCCACTTTCTCCAACGACTGTATCAAATCCATTTTCGAGCCCTTTTATAAAATCATAAGCATAAGCTTTTCTAGCAGCTTCTTCTATTTGATCTTGGGAGTATTCACCAACTCGTCCATAAGCAATATTATTAGCGACAGTATCATTAAACAAATGAACATTTTGCGAAACTAGTCCAATTTGGTTGCGCAAACTATATAAAGTAAAATCTTGGATTTTATAATTATCAATCAAAATTTCGCCGCTACTTATATCATAAAAACGAGTTAGCAAACTTGCGATAGTTGTCTTTCCGGAACCTGATCTTCCAACTAAAGCAATCGTTTTATATGGTTCTACTGAAAAATTGATATCTTGCAAAACTGGCTCTTGTCTAGTTTCATAAGTAAAACCAACATGCTTAAACTCAATATTCCCTTTGACTCGATCAATATTGATTTGGCCATTATCTCTTTCGATTGGTTGTTCAAAAATAGCAAATAAAGTTTGACAGGCAGCCATTCCTTTCTGAAATTCGGCATTAACACTGGTTAAACTCTTTATCGGTTGCATTAATGCAACTAGTGACGAAAAAACTACCGTAAACTGACCTGGAGTAATACTTAAATCAGGATTACTCGCCATTAATAAGACAAAAGCAATAGCAAACGAGATGATAAGTTGTACAATTGGCGTTGATAATGCTGAAATAGAAACTAACCTCATACCATCACGACGAAATTTATTATTCACTTTATCAAAGCTTCTTGATTCTTCATCTTGGGCACCAAAAATGATAATCTCACGATGACCTTTCAGCATTTGTTCAACAGACATGGTTACACTACCCATCGAATTTTGCATATTTTTGGCTAACCGTCTAAATTTCACAGAAATAAAAGTAATTAGTCCAATAACAATTGGCGTAATGATGATTAATGATAAAGACAACTGCCAGCTATTGGTGAACATAGTATAAAATAATCCACAAATAAAAGCAGATTCACGTACTATAGTTATTAAAGCATCAGAGGAAGAAGAAGCAACTTGATCAGTATCATAGGTTATCCGCGATAATAATCTTCCAGTTGAATTTTGATCATAATAACTTACAGGAGCATCAACAAAATGATTAAAAAGACGCTGCCGAATTTCAAGAACAATTTTAGTTGAAATTAACGACAATAAGAAAGCATATCCATAATTTGCAACACCACGAAGTAACACTAATCCGAAAATATACAACGGCGCCATCATTAAAAAATGCTGATCATTTTCTACAAACCCTTTATCCAACAACGGTTGTAACAAGGCTATGAGTGAGGTATCCGCAAAAGCGCTAAGAATAAGTAATATTATTGATAAAAAAAGAATAAATTTATGTTTAGCAATATAAGGCCATAATTTAGCGAATGTTTTCCAAGTTGATGAGTCTTGATCAATATAATTATTTATTGATTGATTATTATTTTTTTTCATAATATATTTTTAATTAAGCGTTAAATTGTAATTGATGCATTTTGGCATAAAGACCATTTTTTAGTAACAAAGCTTTATGAGTGCCTTCCTCAATTATTTTACCTTCATCAATAACTAAAATACGATCTGCTCGTTCAATTGTTGATAAACGATGCGCAATAATAATAGAAGTGCGGTTTTTTTGTAAATGTTCTATTGCTTGTTGCACTAATCGTTCAGATTCATTATCTAAAGCTGATGTTGCTTCATCAAAAATCAAAATTGGATTATTACGCAATAATACCCTAGCAATTGCAATTCTCTGACGTTGTCCACCTGATAATAAAACACCATTATCACCTATTTCAGTATTCAAACCATGTTTTAGTTTATCAATAAACTCCATAGCATTCGCTTGTATTGCTGCATTTATAATATCTTGTTGGCTATAATTATTTTTTGCTCCATAAGCTATATTTTCAGCTATCGTTCCATTAAATAAATGGACCTGCTGAGAAACATACCCTATTTGATTACGTAATGATTTAAGAGTGTACTTTTTGATATCCACAGAATCTATCAATATTTCACCTATTGAAATATCATAAAATCGTGGCAATAAACTAGCTATAGTTGATTTACCCGCTCCAGAACGACCAACTAAAGCAATAGTTTCACCCTCTTTAATTTTAAAACTGATATTATTTAAAGATGGTGATGTTCTTGTTGGATATGTATATGTTACTTGATGAAATTCAATACTACCTTTTGCCCTTTCTAAATCAATAGTTCCATTATCTTCTTCAATAGGTGAATTTAAAAGACCAAAAAGTGACTCACAGGCCACTGAACCTTTTTGCAATTCAAGATGTACACTAGTTAGCTCTCTCAAAGGACGCATTACAGCAACCATAGCCGAAAAAACAACCGTAAAAGAACCTGGAGTAATATCAAGTGTTTGACTTGCAACAAGAAACAAAATTAATCCTAAAGCCAATGTAGCAACCAATTGAATTATCGGTGTTGATAACCCCGAAACAAGTACGATTTTTAAGATACTTTTCCTGAAAAGTTTATTGATTGAATAAAAATTATTTTTTTCATATTTTTGAGCATTAAAAATTAAAATTTCTTTATGGCCTTTTAGCATTTCATCTGCTGCAGTAGTAATAGTCCCTATCCCTTTTTGCATAGAAACAAGTGCATGGCGAAATTTTTTTGCAATAAATTGAGCAATAAAAATAACTAATGGCACAACAACAATTAACACTAAAGCAAGTTTCCAATTACCATAAAACATCACTATACATAAACCTATAGCATAGGCTATTTCTCTAACTAAAATAATAAGCGCATCTGATGATGCTTTTGATAATAGCTGAGTATTATAGGTTATTACAGTAACAAGTTCTCCAATTGGGTTCTTATCAAGAAAACTAATAGGACTCTTTACTAGATGGTCGAAAATTAATTGCCTAAATTTAGTCACGACTTTCCCCGACAACCAAGATAAACAATATGTAGAACAATAATTTGACAAACCACGCAATGCAATTAAACCAATAATACCAATTGAAAAAAGAATTAATAACTCATAGTTCTTATCCATCAACCCATTATCTAATAATGGTTTTGTTAACGAAATTAAAGTTGCATCGGTTGCAGCATTGAATAAAAGGGCAATAACAGCAACAATTAAAGCTTTTTTATGCGGATAAATAAACGGCCACAATTGTTTTATGGTATTTAATGAGCTATATTTATTGGACATAACAGATATAAAAAGTTAATTAGATCATAGATTATACTATACATAATCTATGAATTTAAAATTTTATTACAATTCTTTTTCAACTAGAAAAATTTTGTTTTATCTATATAATAAACTTTGAATCAAAGTAGGTCTTTACTCTCTACTATGTTTAGAAACTCAACTTAATAATTGAATAATTTATTTTATTAAAGGATGATGTAACAGGAAATAGGCAATGTATTTCAATGCTAACAAGGTTATAAAAAAAAGAATAGGATTTGCCTCCAGTCATAAGGGCAACAAATTAAACATTGCATATGGCATTGATAAAAACTTTTTTTTAGGTTGTGCTGTTTCAATTACGTCTATTTTAGTGTTTAATCCTAATTTAAACTTTAGTTTCCATATATTCACAAATTACATTAACGATGATTTTGAAAAGAAATTAGAACAACTGGCTAATAAATATAATACTGATATAACAATTTATTTAGTGGATGACAATAATTTATCTAATTTACCAACAACCAAAAACTGGACAATTGCTACCTATTTTAGATTTATAGTTGCCGATTATTTCTATAATAAAATAGATAAAATACTTTATTTGGATGCCGATATTATATGTAAAGGTTCTTTACAAGAATTATTTACATTACAGTTTGATAATAATATTGCCTACGTAGTTACTGAAAAAGATTCTATATGGTGGAATAAATGCGCAAACCGACTCAACGAGCATAAATTATCATCAGGTTACTTTAATGCAGGTTTTTTATTAATCAATCTAAAAAAATGGCAAGAGTTTAATATAAATTGTAGAGCACTAAAATTACTTTCTGATCCTGACCTATCAAAAAAATTCACACATCTTGATCAAGATGTATTAAATCTATTATTACTTGAAAAAGTTAAATATATTGATAGAAAATATAATCAACAGGTAAGCATTAATTATGAATTAAAATATAAATCAAACGTTAACTGCTACTCGCCCATTTCAGATGAAACAATATTAATTCATTATATTGGTCCAACTAAACCATGGCATAGTTGGGCTAAAGATTACAAATGCTCGCAATACTTTCTTAATGCGAAATCTGCATCGCCATTGAATTCAACACCTCTGCTATCGCCTATCACAACAGCACAAATGAGATATTGTGCAAAGCATAAATTGCATCAGAAACAAATATTCTCAAGTATATTTTATTTTATTAGATATTTTCTGTATAAAATGAATATTCAAAAAATTTTAATATTTAAACGAAAGAATCTATAATAGAGAGTATAAAAAAACCAGATTAGTTTATTATCCTTTTTTAAGATTTTATATTTTTTCCAATCTTTATTATTAAGCATAGAATCCCCTATAAATTCAATTCTAGTATGGAAATCATTCTTCTTCAAATAACATTTAACTTTCTCATAATGCATTTTTTTTAGGCAATCAATTAAGTAAGATATTTCTCGTTGAAAAACACATGTAGAAGCCAATTTTAAGATTTCTTCTTTATCTTTTTTATGATATTTAACTATTAAATATGAAAGAATTTTCTTCCGCCCTTCAATATCAGCAAGCCATTTATTTTCTGACCAGTAAGAAGACATAACAGAGTCTGAACGTTGAACATAATTGAACAAATGTTCTTTAACACAGTAACAATCTGATTTATTAAGAAGTTTAACTGTGAATAAAAGATCCTCAGAAATAACTCGCCCTTCCTCAAAATAAATATAATTATCAATTAAGATGGTTTTACGGATCAACATACCAGAAAAATGGAAATATCCATTTCTTTGTAAATAGGAGTCTAAAATACTTCCTTCCTTAAATAGACACGGTACAATTGTAACTCTACCTGAAGAACTAATTCTATTATATCCACAGTAAACTAAATCAGCGTTTTCTTCAAATTGCTTACATAACATTTTTTCCAAAAAAACGGGAGAATACGTATCATCACTATCAAGAAATGTTAAAAACTCACCATTAGATAATTCAATACCTTTATTTCTTGCTACTGATACTCCTTTATTCTCTTGATTATATAAAATGATATTATTATTTTTACTTTGATATTTTTTTATTATATCGATTGAATTATCAGTAGAGCCATCATTGATAATAATGATTTCAAAATTTTTATAAGACTGTGCATGTAAAGAGGCTAATGTATTTAATATAAACGAACTAGAATTATACACTGGTATAATAATTGAAATTAGTGGCGTATGTATGTTCATTAAAATTCTCATTCAAAATAATATCGATCCAACCAAAATAAGCAAAATTTAGTCTTTTAAAATACATATTATTAAAAATATCACATAAAATGATTTAAAAAAATATTAAATAATATATTCTTTATGGAAACTTAAGCTATTAAACATTTGCATTTTTATATTAAAAATGTACTATTTGTTTGTAAATTTTTTTTACCAAAAATGGGAAAATTATGAAATATGATTATTTGATTGTTGGCAGTGGCTTATTTGGTTCTATATGTGCTCATGAATTAAAAAAAAGAGGAAATAAAATACTTCTAATAGAGAAAAGGGATCACTTAGCTGGAAATATATATACCGAAGATAACGGAGGTATTCAAGTCCATAAATATGGAGCCCATATTTTTCATACTAATAATAAAACAGTATGGGATTATATTAATAGTTTTGCCGAATTTAACCGTTTTACTAATTCGCCTATTGCAAATTATAAAGGTAAACTATTCAATTTACCATTCAATATGAATACCTTTTATCAATTATGGGGAGTAAAAACGCCTAAAGAAGCGCAAGCAAAAATTGAAGAACAAAAAAAGTTATATCATATTGAAAATCCAAGAAATCTTGAAGAACAAGCAATATCGTTAATTGGAAAAGATATTTATGAAATATTAATCAAAGGATATACAGAAAAACAATGGGGAAGAAAAGCAACTGAACTTCCTCCATTCATAATTAACAGGTTGCCCGTCCGATTTACCTTTGATAACAACTATTTCAACGATAAATATCAAGGTATTCCAATAGGTGGATATACACAAATTATTGAAAAAATGCTTAAAGGTATTGATGTAAAATTAAATACTGATTTTTTTGAAAATAAACAAGCTAACCTTGAACTAGCAAATAAAATTATTTATACCGGCCCAATCGATAAATTTTACGATTATCAATATGGCGCTTTAGAATATAGATCTTTACGTTTTGAAAACGAAACAGTTAATGAAGCAAATTATCAAGGAAATGCGGTAGTCAATTATACAGAGTACGAAATTCCTTATACGCGTATCATTGAACACAAGCATTTTGACTATGTAGAAACAGATCATACAATTATAACTAAAGAGTATCCTCGTGATTGGAAAATTGGAGATGAAGCATATTATCCAATCAATGATGATAAAAATGCCACATTATTTAAGAAATATAAAGAGCTTGCAGATAAAGAAAAACAAATTTATTTTGGCGGTAGGTTAGCTGAGTATAAATATTATGACATGCATCATGTAATCGAAAAAGCTTTGGATTTTGTTAAGAGATTGTATTAGATTAATAACATACCTGCCATTCTAAATGGCAGGCATTTTTTAATAATAACTTTAATTTAAAAACATATTTATATCTTTAAAATTTTAACCCAAAAATCTCTAGATGTAAGTTTTCCGAAGTTATTTTTATACTTCGCTAAATTAGATTTATAATTCCATTTCATTTTAAATACATCAATATAAAGACAAAATAGTAATTTAAAAAACTTAATACGTGAAACTTTTACGATAAAACCTGTTTTACTATTTGGTTTATAATAAAGAATATTTTTAAATCTGAAAATGTGATCATAGTTGGCGCAAAAACCAAACTCTTGATATGCAATTTTATTTCTCATTGGAAATAACAAACCATTAAATGATATTTTTTTAATGATTTTTTTTCTAGGTTTATAAACATAAACAGTTTTTAACGAATCTATATCAACATTCGTAAATTTTTCTACTTTTATGAATTCACTAAAAAACTTTCTTATATCACTTAAATCATAATTTTTAAACCAGAAATCAATATCACCATAGATTTGCTTAAAAGCTAATCTAACAGCTGCAACAGTTTCATATTTATGTGAATAAAGTGCAGCTAAATATAATCTTTTATAAGTTTTTACTATTTTTCTCACGGGACGCTGCAAATAAAAAGAATTAACAATATTATTTCTAGTATCTAAATATATAGTTAATGGTGAGGTTTTAGCAGAAAAGCTTTCTCCATAACAAGCAATACCTATTGGTGCAATATAATTAAATTTATTAGATAAACTAAAAAAGATATCATCTCCTCTCACAAAAAAAGGAAATGTATAATTTTTAATATTTTCAATAGGGAAAGCAAAAAACCACCATGCTCCATAAGTTATTTTAGGTTGATGAGCTAACTCTGCAGCAAGTAAGCTATCCCTCGCGGCCATATTATAGTTATGGCTATTTGGACGACCATATGTATCAAAAGAAGCTCCCTTCTCAATTAAAAAATCAGGTCTATCCTCAATAAATAATGACCCACAAATAGCTGTATCACTGTTTATTGCATAAGATAAAATCCAATAAGCTCTAGTTATACTTTCTGTTTCACAAGAAGCATCATCGTCCATAAATAAAACATGTGTAGCATTAGTATCATTTTCATAATGAAGTAACCCACGCATAAAACCACCAGATCCGCCAGTATTTTCATTAGGAATTACATTTACTCCATTAGCTTCTTCTTTAGTAATATTTTTAGAATTATCAACAACAGTAAAAAGAATTTTATTTGTATATTTAGGATTGTCTAATATATTTTTTTTCACTCTTTCAATGGCTGGTAATACATAATTTTTACGATTAAAATGGGTAATACTAATACCAAGAACTACATCTCGTTTAGGTTGTTCACGCGTATACCATCCACCACCTTTAAAAACGACTTTATCATCCATAGGTGAAATGGTAACGTAAAGTAAACCTGTATGCTCTATCTTCGACAAGTCATATTCAAAAATAGATTGTAAAGATTCATTTAACTCTACTGTTTGATTAGCCAGCTCGTAATCAGTACTCATACTTGCTATAAACAACTTAACAACAGCTTTTCCTTTTCCTCTTACACAAAAATCTATACTATTCAAACCACATTGTTCTTTCCAAACAGGCAAGGATAAAGCATTATAATAAGAGTCAAAAGATGCTACTCCTCCTTCAAAAATCACAATTTCATCACTAGAATAAGTTGTTAAATGTGAGCGCAAATATTTCGATTGGTTTGAACCGAAAGCTCCATTTGGAATAAGTATATTTTGAATACATATTAGGTTTTGTAAAGTCATTTTTAATGGGTTAAATTTAGTTGGAAAATAATATTATAACTTCTTTACAATAATTTCACAAAAAATAGTATACCCCTTTTATAACAATATATGTATTCTTTGTATATAAAGCTTCATAATTAATTTCACTATCATCTAACTAATTAGTTTACTAAGTATAATTACAAACATTTTTATATGAATTTATTTAAACACTAAAAATACTGATAATATCAACAAGCATTTTTAATGCATTTAGTTAATTTTTTAATATAAGGGTTATTCTTCCTCTAAACCATCTATTATAGAATCAACAATATTTTCTGCAGCATTATCAATTGACAATAACTGCTCAACAACAATATCTTGATTCTTTCGATTTGAATCTGGCTCGCCATTTTTAAATCGATATGCTAATGCTTTCGCCTGTTCAAATGTAGACACTCTATTTGTTCCATTTGCAATTAGCTCACCATTCACCGTAAATGCAGAATGATCTTCACGCTCAATAAAAATTAATGGTTTTTTCATCAATTGATATTCTAATAGCCAACTTATACCATCCATAATTAAAATATCGGAAGCTTGAAACAGCTGACCATAAGGACCTTCTCTATAAAAATAAGTATTATCTAGCTTATTCCATTCTACAAAAAATTCTTGCACGCTACGTTTAAGAGTTTCGTCTGTTATTGCCTCCAAAACTGTCACTAATGCTGGATGAGGGCTAAATACGAATTCAATTGAGTCATCTTCTTTTGCCCAATTTAACATATCATTATATATATCTAGAAAAACACTAAAATTACTCCAATTTTTATCGGTACTATGATGAGAAGCCCACAAAATTCTAAACTTTTTGCCTTCATAATTTGAAGTAATCGGCCATTTTGGTTTAGCATTTTTTAACGCTTTTACTTTAGGATGACCTGTTACAAAAACATTAAGTCCATTGAGTTTATCATGCTGTTCTTGTTCAATTTTAGTTTGCTGATTTGCGACAAAAAGTTTCCAACAAGAACTATGATAATGACTAGATAAATGATTAAATCCCAATTGAACAAAATTCATAATTTCATATGGAACTAAACATAGTTTTGTGAATCTTAAATTATCTGTGCTAAAAGCAGGGGGAATATCATAATCCCATTGTGATTGTCTAAAAATCACATGAGGAGCCAATGTTTTAATAATATTTAAATCGTCATATGAGTTATCATTATTGAACCTCAAATGAGGTACACCTAATTGTAATAAAATATTATGCACATATTCTTCATCTTTAAATACTTGACTTCCCGGATATCGCCGATTTATTGATGCAACAATGACATTAAATTGGTTACGTTTAAGCATCTCTTGATAAATAGAAAAAATACTATCCCATGACTCAATATTATGTACTAAAAACAAACATGTAATCTTTTGTTTTTTATTAATTGATCTATTCGTTGAAATAAGATTAACTGTTTGGTTCAAATTACGAATATCGATATCCAAATTAGTATTTTTCTCAATTAACCTATGTATTAGTTCTAATTTTTCTTCTAAAAAAACTATTCTTTGTAACAATTCATTATGCTTTTCATCTTTTTCTAAAAAATGAAAATATTCAGTAATCGAAGATATTTTTTGATTTAATTCATCTAATTTACAATTTATATCTAAAACTTGATGTTTAACTTTTTTATTATCAGTATAAATTTTGGAAAAAAACCAATTTCTAAATCCCATAACTATTCCTTAATAAATAATATGATATTATTTTTTTATAAATTTCATTCGCATTTTCATAAATGGTTTTCAATCAAACTATTTGAACTTAATATCTACTAACTTATTAGTAGCAATAAAATACAAAAACAATTTATAGTGTCAATTAAATTATTAGCATTTATAATTTTGTAGAAATCTAAAAATTAGATTAAAACTATAGTTTACACCTATACTTATACAATAACGGTAAAAATCGAATAACCAAAATTTTTTTAATATCTTTAAAAGAAAAAAAAGGATTTTTTTTGCAATAAATTTGTTTATTTTCACGTATTTCTTTAGACATATGTAAAAGAAATTGATAACGATAAGGCATTTCTAATCGATTATAATTCCATTTATAACTTTTGTATTGAAGATGACAAATTAAGAATTTTAGTTTTTCATATAACCTTTTATTTTTACAAAAAGTTATTATTTCATTAAATTCATCGCAAATACAAAATACCTTGTCTTTACTCTTTATTGATGACTGATCATGTATTCGATAATAAATTAATGGAGTATCAATAAGCATCATTCGTGTTGCGCAGGCATAGACTTTAAAGCTAAATGCTGTATCTTGATATGATGCACCAGGTGTTTCTAAAAATTTCAGGTTATTTTTCTGAATAAATGATCGCTTATAAAGATTAGCCCACACTGATGGCCATTGTAAAAATGGGGATGAATCATTTTGCGGATTAATTAAGACGTGACTTTTCATTTGATATGAATCAATCTTTTTAATTGAGCTATCTTTTTGCATAAATGTAAAAAAATGACATCTTGCAATATCTAAATCATTCTCGACAGCTACTTTATATAACGATTCAAACATATCAGGCTCAGCAAAATCATCAGATTCAACAATGCCTATATATTCACCAACGCATTGTTGAATACCAACATTCATTGAATGACCATAACCACTATTTAACTTATCAATGATACGAACTCTCGAATCTTTATCGGCATATTCTTGTAAAATTGCAAGTGAATTATCAGTAGAACCGTCATTTACACAAATTATTTCTATATTGGTTAATGACTGATTTATAATACTGTCTAAACATTGCCGCAAATACTTTTCCACATTATAAACAGGCACTACAATTGACACACTAGGTAACATAAATTTATCCTATCACTCTTATGTTATTTAAATACCATTCAACGGTTTTTCTCAAACCACTTTCAAACTTTTCTTGTGGCTTCCAGCCTAACTGTTTTTGTATTTTCGATGGATCGATAGCATATCGATAATCATGGCCAGGTCTATCAGATATAAATTGAATTAAATCTTGATATCGTTTGATTCCATTTGGACGTTTTGGAATAAGTCCATCCATCATTGAGCAAATAATTTGTACTGTATCTAAGTTCGTATATTCGCTATTTGCACCAATATTATAAGTCTCGCCAATTTTACCTTTCTTTAAAACAGAATATATAGCTTTGACATTATCTTCTACATATATCCAATCACGTATTTGTAAACCATCGCCATAAATGGATATGGGCTTGCCTGCCAGTGCCTTAAAAATTACAGATGGGATCAGTTTTTCAGTATGCTGGTAAGGTCCATAATTATTGGTACTATGTGTTATAATAGTTGGTAAACCATATGTGCGATACCATGCTTTAACTAAATGATCACTTGATGCTTTAGAAGCGGAATAAGGACTGCTTGGTGAGTAGGGTGTTACCTCTGTAAAAAATGATTTCGTACTACCTAGATCACCATAAACTTCATCAGTTGATACATGGATAAAACGAAATTTCTCTTTATTCTCATCAGACAAATTATTCCAATAATTTCGAGAAGCTTCTAAAAGTGTAAAAGTTCCTATAATATTACTTTCAATAAAAGCAATAGGACTGGTTATTGAATTATCTACATGGCTTTCAGCCGCTAAATGAATCACAGCATCGGGGTGATATTGTTGAAATACACGATCCAATGCTTGTCGATTACAAATATCAACTTGTTCAAAAATATATCTTTCACTGCTAGAAGCCATTGCTAGCGAGTTCAAATTTGCCGCATAGGTTAATTTATCAATATTAATGACATAATCTTGAGTATGTTCGATAATATATCGAATGACAGCAGAACCAATAAATCCTGCTCCTCCTGTTACTAAAACTCTTTTAGTGCTATTAAACAAATTTACCGCCCTATCCCATAATCCCGCAACTTATTTGCAATCGCTGTATGCGACACACCTAATCTTTTGGCCAGCTTTCTTGAGCTTGGGTATTGATCATATAATTTTAATAAGATCTCTTTTTCAAACTGTTTAGTTATTTCATCAAGAGTTTTATTTTCAATATTGTTGACCCACGATAATTGCGATGTGATTGGAGTCGGTAACACAATGTCTTTGACCGTTAACCTAGGCGAGGTCAATTGCGCTAATGCCGAATAAAGTACGTTTTTAAGTTGTCTTACATTACCTGGCCATGAGTAACGGGTCAAATTATCAATAACATTATCGTCAATTGTTGGTGGTATGATGCCTTGTTTATTGGCATATTCATTTACAAAAATATGCGTAAGTTGAGTTATATCATCTTTGCGTTCTTGTAAAGAAGGTAGATTAAGCGATAATACATTCAGCCTATAATAAAGATCTTTTCTAAATTTACCTTGTTCAACCAAATCAGCTAAATCGACTTTTGTTGCACAAATAATTCTAACATCGACATAAACTTCATTATCATCACCCACACGGCGGAAATAGCCATCATTGATAAAACGTAATAATTTAGTTTGCATTTGAAAAGACATCTCATCAATGCCATCAAGCAATACTGAGCCATCGTTGGCTTGTTCAAAAAAGCCTTTTTTACCCTCAATAGCGCCAGGATAAGCGCCAGCTGCATGCCCGTATAATTCACTTTCAACAACCTCATCAGGCATAGCTGCACAATTTAATGCTAGAAAAGCCTGATCGCCACGTGAACTGTATTGATGACAAGCATTAGCAAGTAAATCTTTACCTGTACCAGTTTCGCCAGAGATAAGCAATGGTTCTCTTTGCATTGAGAATGCTTTAGCTTGAGCGATAAGTTTTTGCATGACTAAACTTTGGCTAGCAAAAATATCAAAAGCTTGAGAACCAACAACCTTTATTTTTGATAACCTTTTTTTTAAATACTCAATTGGTTGTAAAATAAATATTGTTTTAGATGATTCCATCACTTTTTGCAATAAAACGTGCTGAGAATCTAACACAATAATCGTATCATCTTGTCCATCTATATTTATTGTATTATCAAGATTGAAGACCTTTTGATAATTAAAGGGTTGATTTAATACTAAATCGTTTTGAGCAAATAGTGCTCTAGCTACATGATTATAGGCAACCAGAAGTTGGTCATTATCCATTTCAATGATTGCTGCTTGCATACTCTGTCCACTTTTCATTAAGTTTTAATAAATTATCACGACGATGTTGCCACTCAGAACTTTTTGTTAATTCTACATAGGTGATTTTTGTATTGGTTAATAAACATTTTGCTTTATCTGATGTTAAGGAATTAATCTTATCTAATGCTGCTAATTGGTCTAAAATAGCTAATGTCCCTTGCCTATTATTACAAGCTAAAAGCAGATCGCAACCTGCTGATAATGCCGTTTGGGCTCGTTCAGCATAATTACCCATTATTGAAGCACCTTCCATTGATAAATCATCAGAAAAGATTACACCATCAAAATGTAATTGCTCACGAAGCACTGTTTTAAGCCAATATGGCGAACCGCTAGCAGGTTTATTATTAAAAGCAGGATAGATAACATGAGCAGGCATGATTGCATCAAGTTTTTTATCCGCAATCAATTTGGCAAAAATTTGCATATCAAGTTCAATAAGCGACTTTTCGCGATGATCTACAGGCGTTTCCTTATGTGAATCAGCAATCACATGACCATGCCCAGGAAAATGCTTGCCTGTAGTTTTCATACCTGCAGCATGCATACCATCAATCATAGCGGAAGCAACTTGATAAGCAATATCGACATCTTGATGAAAAGAACGTGTACCGATAGCAAGACAATCGTGACCTAAATCTAAAACGGGCGCATAGCTAAGATCAATATCAAAAGCAATAAGTTCCATAGCAAGAACCCAACCGGCATCAAAAGCCAAAGACTTTGCTTGCTCAAGGTTATTAAGTGCCGCAAACGATTGCGCAGGAGGAATTGCCGTAAACCCCTCTCTAAATCGCTGAACTCGCCCACCTTCATGATCGACCGAAATTAATAAACGCCGTGAAGAGGAAGCTCGAATTTGTTTAATTAATTCGTATAGTTGCGTAGGAACTTGGTAATTTCGACTAAATAAAATCACCCCTGCCACCAATGGATTTTGTAGCAACTTTTTATCGTCTTGAGTTAATGTCAAACCATCAACATCAATCAACAACGGCCCCATTATTGATTATCTCCAATTTGTTTTGATTGTGCATTACTATTGCTATCAGACGGTTTAGGAAAATCTTTCGACGCAATTCTAATTAATATTTCGCCACTTTTCGTTGAAAGTAATTCCATAGCTAAATCGGCATCAGTACTTTCGCTTGGCACTTTATAAATTGTTGTAAAAAGGACATAATTTGCATTCATCGACTTAGCTAAACCAATCATCTTACCTCGTGACACAAGCTTATCATCAGTCGAAATACCCAGTGATTGTTTAGCTTGGATTATCGCTTGTTGATCAACTACAGTGAACGTATTTTGTTTGTGCATTAATTGATGCAATGCATCAGCAATTTTATTATTGGCAAGATAATCACCACTACGGTTTTGGATATCGCTAATTAAAATCAACCTATTATCTGAGTCTAAAGATGACGAACTCACTAATTTACTGATAAATGGTGATAATACCGAATTCCAATCAGTCTGTTTAGCAATTTCAGGAGGCATTTCAATCACACCGGTATCATCAGGTTGATTAACATCAACAGTCGGTTTTACTTCGGTTTTTTGAGAGTTTCCAAGAAGATGACAACCCGCTAACAAAAAAGCTAATGAGCTAACAACAAATATACGCTTGATCTGTTTCATATCATGATTAACCTATTAATCTACCTAAATTTTTACCGCCTAATAAATGCATATGAAGATGAAAAACCTCTTGCCCTGCATCTTTATTACAATTCATGATTAAACGATATCCACTTTCATCAATACCTTCTTGTTTTGCAATTTTGGCAGCAACAACCATCATATGCCCAATAATGGTTTCATCTTCTTCCTTAATATCATTAACCGTTGGGATAAGTTTGTTAGGAATAATTAGAATATGTGTCGGCGCTTGAGGAGAAATATCACGAAATGCCGTTACTTTATCATCTTGAAAAACAATATCAGCTGGGATTTCTTTTCGAATGATTTTGCTAAAAATAGTTTCCTGAACCATCAAACACTCCTTTTATACATACGTCTATAAGTAAAAATGATAGGTACTCATAAGCATAGCATATTTTGATAACAAAAATGTATAGAAATCGTTACATTTTAAAATGCATTTTTATATTTCTAAAAGCAGACTAGAAAACTAATTAATTTTTTTTAAACTTTTTATTTAATTAATTTAGATGCTTTGTAAAATAATCAAGATAGGGCGTAAAAAACGCTCCGGTAGAGTATTGATTTTATTATATTTTTTATTTTTGATGTGATATACTACAAATATCCTCTCTTAAAAGCTGACATAAAAATAAAAATTTTTCTATAAAAAGAGTGATACAAACCCGCAATTAAACTTAGTATATTCATTTGTCAAAAATGATAAGTTGATATATAATGCCCCGTCGATTTCAACCGCCTATTTTCATGTTCCTTGCTTTCAATGGGTTGCGGTTGCCCCGACAGAAAGCTGATTAATCCGTAGGGAGCGATAATGCGTCATTACGAAATAGTATTTATGGTTCACCCAGATCAGAGTGAACAAGTACCTAGTATGATTGAACGTTATACTGGTACGTTAACCACTGATGGTGGTAAAATCCATCGTTTAGAAGATTGGGGTCGTCGTCAATTAGCCTATCCTATCGAAAAACTGCACAAAGCACATTACGTGTTAATGAATGTTGAAGCAACTCAAGAAGCTGTTAACGAACTTGAAGATAGCTTCCGTTTCAATGATGCAGTAATTCGCAGTTTAATTATGCGCACAAAACACGCTGTAACTGAAGCTTCACCTATGTTAAAAGCCAAAGATGAACGTCGTAGTTCTGAAGAAGATTTTAACGAAGTAAACATGGACGATGATTCCGACGAATAATCGTTTAATGTTATCGGGTATTGTAAAAAAAACTCCGATACGAAAAATCAGTCCAAGTGGGATCTCGCATTGTCAATTTTATTTAGAACACGTTTCTAAACAAATCGAAGCAGAACTTACAAGACAAGCATGGTGCATAATGCCTGTGATTGTTAGTGGACAACAAGAGTTAAGTTACATAAAAAAAGGCAGCAAAGTTTTAGTTAGTGGCTTTATAAGCACCCACACTAAACGCAACCAAACAAGCCAACTTGTTTTACATGCTGACCAAGTTAAACTATTAGGAGAATAGCCAAATGGCACGTTATTTCCGTCGTCGCAAATTCTGCCGTTTTACTGCAGAAGGCGTTAAAGAAATTGATTATAAAGATGTTTCTTTATTAAAAAGCTATATCACAGAAAGTGGTAAAATTGTACCAAGCCGTATCACTGGTACTAGCGCAAAATATCAACGTCAATTAGCTCGCGCAATCAAACGCGCTCGTTACTTGGCATTATTACCATATACTGATAATCATCAGTAATTAGCAACAGAGGGAACATATAATGCAAATTATTCTACTCGATAAAGTTGCTAATTTAGGCAGCTTAGGTGATCAAGTTAATGTTAAAGCAGGTTACGCACGTAACTTTTTAATTCCACAAGGTAAAGCTGTATCAGCAACTAAAAAGAATATCGAATTCTTTGAAGCTCGTCGTGCTGAATTAGAAGCTAAGCTTGCAGAAACATTGAAAACAGCTGAAGAGCGTGTTGCTCAAATCAATGCACTTGGTAAAGTAACTATTACTTCTAAAGCCGGTGATGAAGGCAAATTATTTGGTTCAATCGGTACTCGTGATATCGCTGATGCTGTTAAAGCTCGTGGTATTCAAGTATCAAAAAGCGAAGTTCGCTTACCAAATGGTGTACTGCGTACTACTGGTGAACATGAAGTGTTCTTCCAAGTACACAGCGAAGCATTTGCTAAACTTATTGTTGATATTATTCCTGAATAATTATCCAACAATAAATACAAAAAGACCCGTACAAGTGACGGGTTTTTTTATTGTTAAAATATAAAATTTTCATGCTATATGAAAAATTAAAAGTATAATAAATTCTTAGTTTGTAACTATCCCCTAAAATAGCACAGCCAAAAAGTAGAAAATTCTCTATGATAAAAGTAAAGGGGATTTAATTACGAAAAAAATGGCTAAACATAAACAAAAAAACTAGTATTATCATTTTATATAATACTAGTTTAGGCTGTAGATATACCCCAATTGGGATTAATTGAAGCTAATCAGGTGCTAGTTAATTTCAGCAACGGCATCACCCGCATTAACATAATCGCCCTCTTGGACTGTTTTGGTTACTGTGCCACTTCGATGTGCAATAATTTGTACTTCCATTTTCATGGCTTCCATAATACCAATGGCATCACCTTCGTTTACATTTTGCTTATCATCAATTAACCATTTAAAAAGGTTACCGGATACAGGCGATGGTACAACCGAATCGGATAGTGCGTCATTAGCAGAAGTTGAAGTCGATGAGGTAAAGTTTGCTTCGGTTTGCATAGCAAATCCAGCAAATAGGTTTGCTGGTAAGCCCAGTTTACAGCATTTGCCGTCAATTTCGATAACGGTTTTTATTAATGCTTCTTCTTTGGCAGGAATTTGCCTTTTTGCAGGTGTGATTGTGGCATTTAATTCGGTTTCGATCCAACGAGTATGTACATTAAAATCATCACAAAAATCAGGATGTTCAATCACAGCACGATCAAATGGTAAAACACTTGCAACCCCTTCAATTGTAAATTCTGCTAATGCACGGCGAGCTCTAGCAATGGCTTGTTGTCGATTATGACCAACTACAATCAATTTTGCCATCAGTGAATCAAACGTGGCAGGAATTGTTGACCCCACCGTTACGCCACTGTCCACGCGAACCCCTGCTCCTAATGGCACATCAAAGCGTGTAATGGTACCTGCCGCAGGTAAAAAGCCATTAGCGGCATCTTCGGCATTGATACGAAATTCAATAGCGTGTGCTTTAGGTTTTGGTGTTTCATTAATGCTTAATGGCAAACCTTGGGCAATACGCAGTTGTTCAACAACAAGATCAATGCCTGTTGTTTCTTCCGTTACGGGATGTTCTACTTGTAATCGTGTGTTGACTTCTAAAAACGATAATTTGCCATCTTGGCTGAGCAAAAATTCAACCGTCCCTACACCAACATAATTTGCTTTAGCACAAATAGCTATTGATGCTTGGGTTATTTGTTCGGTTAATTGTTCGCTAATAAAAGGAGCGGGAGATTCTTCAATTAATTTTTGATTACGACGTTGTAATGAACAGTCACGCGTACCTACCACAACAATATGACCTAATTTGTCGGCAATAACTTGTGTTTCAACATGTCTAGGATTATGTAAAAACTGTTCTAAAAAGCACTCTCCACGCCCAAAAGCGGCAGTTGCTTCACGCACGGCTGAATGGTAAAGCTCTTCTACTTCATCTATTTGCCAAGCTACTTTTAAGCCTCGACCACCGCCACCAAATGCGGCTTTTATAGCAATAGGTAAACCATGGGCATGGGCAAATTCGATCGCTTCTTTAGCGTTTTTAGCTGGTTCTTTTGTTCCAACAACCAATGGCGCACCCACTTGCAATGCAAGTTGCCTTGCTTTGACTTTGTCACCTAATATTTCAATCGTTTCGGGATTGGGTCCAACCCAAATTAACCCTGCATCTTGTACCGCTTTTGCAAATTCAACACGTTCAGATAAAAAACCATAACCAGGGTGCACCATCGTTGCTCCTGATTTTTTAGCTATAGCAATAATTTTATCAATATCTAAATACGTTTCGCTTGGCATATTGCCTGCTAGCCCATAAGCTTCGTCGGCCATTTGTACATGAAGTGCGTTAATATCGGCATCAGCATAAATCGCAACAGATAAAAATCCCATATCACGACAAGCACGCACAATGCGTACGGCAATTTCGCCACGGTTAGCAATTAATACTTTATGCGTTATTGTTTGATTATTTTCAGACATGATCAACATCACTCCCTTCAAATTCTTTAAATATCCCTATCGGATTAAATTTTATTTTGGCATTGACTGGTATTTGACCTGCCAAATCTAAATGATAATTACATACTGCACCAATAACAGGATAACCACCCGTTAAAGGGTGATCATTCAAAAATAGTACTGGTTGCCCATTAGCAGGAATTTGGATTGCGCCGATGCAAGTTCCTTCACTCGGTAATTCTTGGTGTTTTTCACGACTTAGTGGTTGTTCACCAGATAAGCGTAATCCAATACGGTTAGAAGCTGGCGTTACTTGCCATAGCTGTGAAGTAAGAAGCGCTATTGCTTGCTGAGTAAACCAATCAGTACGTGGCCCAAGCACAATATCTAAAACAACCACATCCTCACTGGTTGGGTAATCGATAGCAGAGGTTTCGGTTAATGAAATGGATCTTAACGCATTTGTTTGCTTTATTGCCAATGTTTGCCCTGCTTTTAGCGGCAATGGTCCTACTTGTGCAAGCGTATCATAAGCACAACTAGTTAAAATTGGCGATACTTGAAAACCACCACGCACCGCTAAATAACTACGAACGCCACACTTTACATTACCTAAACGGATAATATCACCTACTTCTAATTGAATTGGCCGATACATGGGCGAAGTATATGTTTCGCCTTGGGCGGTGGTAATGGTGATATCACATACCGCCCCTGTTACCGCAACTAACATGGAGCGGTTTATTTGTGCACTAAAACCGCCTTGAGTAATTTCTAACGCTGGTTCATTAATTGAATTACCTAACACTCGGTTAGCACTGTGTAATGCGCTTTTATCCATCGCTCCCGATTCAGAAATACCTAACGCCGCCTGCCCAATTCGACCATTGTCTTGAAACAATGTTTGCAGGCCTGTCGTTAATACGGTTATATCTTGTTGCTCAACAAGGTCTTCTTGTTTTTTAGCAGCTGATAAATGAGCAGGTAAATGATAAGTTGTTTTCGATTGACTTACATCAATAAAATGAACCCGAGTACCCGGTTTGAACAGCGCTGGCTCATCACGATAGATGTCCCAAACTGCAGTGTCAGTAATACCAATAAGTTGCCAACCACCAGGACTTGCTTGTGGGTATACACTACTAAATTCCCCTGCTAAAGCAACCGATCCTGCTGGGATGCGGACTCGTGGCGAGTTTCGACGTGGCACATTAAGCTGAGCCGTTTTAGATACCATATAAGCAAACCCTGGAGCAAAGCCACAAAAAGCCACTTGATACTCGTTATCAGTGTGCCTTGCAATAACTTCGGCAACCGTTATGCCAAGATAGTCTGCCACTTGGGGTAAATCTTCGCCATTATAGCGAACCGGTATTGTTACCAATTCGCCAGATTGCATAATACTTGCCGAAATATCTAATTGAGCAATCTGCTTTGCAAGTATATTAGCATTGGTTACAATGGGGTTATAACGGATTAATAGGGTTCGTGCCGCTGGGATTATTTCTTTGATATGCCAATCAGCAATAACACCTTGAAGCACATCAGTAAGTGCCATGGTTTGCTCAAGGCTGTTTAATTCTACGATAAACGCATCGATATTAACGGGTAAAAATCGCATTAAGTACCTCGAAATATGATCAACATCCAATCACTAACAATACATATTTTATATTGTTTGGTCATATTAAAGACTAAGTTTATAGCCCACTTGGTAAAGTGTTGTCTAATCATATTTTTATTTTTTTTATTAATTTAATTAACTTTTTAAAAATATTAACTAATTTAGTTATTATTACTTTTAGTAAACGAGGCAATATGAATGCCATTTTGTTGTAGTTTTTGTCGCACTTTTTGTGCCATCGCTAAAGCGCCAGCACTATCGCCATGGACACAAATTGATCCTGCCTCAATACGCACAAATTGCCCTTCGATAGACATCACGCCACCATCATTAACCAATTGCACCATACGGTCGGCAACTAGATCAGGATCATGCAATACCGCTCCAATCTCTTTACGAGAAACTAAAGTACCATCAGCATGATAAGCTCTATCGGCAAACGCTTCAGCAACGACGCTTAAGCCACTTTCTTTAGCCCAGTCAATTAATTTTGAGCCTGCAAGAGCAACCAAAGTCAATGTCGAATCAACCGCACAAAGCGCATCAATCACCGCCATTGCCTGACGCTTATCATGCGCAATGGTGTTATATAATGCGCCATGTGGTTTAACGTAACTCACTTTGGTACCGATTGATGTGGCTAATCCTTTAAGTGCGCCAATTTGATAAATCACATCAGCGGTTAACTCATCAGTTGCTATATCCATATTACGACGACCAAATCCCACTAAATCAGGATAACCGACATGAGCACCCACTTGGACATTATTGGCTTTGGCCGCTTTCAATGTTTTTAAAATACCTGCTGGAGAACCAGCATGAAATCCACAAGCGACATTGGCACTGCTAACAACTTTTAGCATTGCCTCGTCATTACCCATTTGCCATTGACCAAAACTCTCACCAAGGTCACTATTTAAATCAATACATTTAGTGATTGCCATATTGTCCTCTATTTTAAATAGTTAAAAATAGTCGCAACCGACATTATGCCCATATACCAAGTAATTGCGCACACAACTAAACCTGACAACAATAACCATCTTGGATAATGATATCCAGACATAAGATCAGCTCGTCGCCAACCAATATATACAAAAATAGTTAACCCAAGCGGTAAAACTAAACCATTAAAACCACCAGCAAAGACTAATAATGATACTGGCGCAGTCCCCATAATTAAATAAATTGCAAGCGAAACAACAATAAAAATAATGGTAGCAAACTGACGTTGCCTGTCTGTAATAGTGCGTTTAAACGGAGTAATAAACGTCATTGAAGTATAAGCTGCCCCAATAACACTAGTGATGGCTGCTGCCCATAAAATCAAACCAAAAAGGCGCAATCCAAACTCACCCAAAGCCGCTTGGAATGCTTGCGAGGCAGGGTTAGCTGCATAACTTGAAATATCAATTGTCACACCGCTTGCCACGACACCTAGAATGGCTAAAAATAAGATATAACGCATCAAGCCAACAACCATAATTCCTTTAGTTGCAGCACCAGACACATAATCAATATGCTCAGCACCAACCATACCCTTATCAAGCAAACGGTGAGCTCCTGCGTAAGAAATATAACCGCCAACTGTTCCACCAACTATGGTCGTAATTGAAGCAAAATCAACATGGCTTGGAAGCACTGTTTCTTTTAAAGCTTGACCAATCGGTGGATGCGATGCGAACACCACAAACAGTGTCAAAAAAATCATCAACAAGCCAAAACCAATCATTAAACGATCAATAAAATTACTGGCTTTACGCGACGAAAAGATATAAACCGCTAAAAATGCACTAATTGCTCCGCCCCATTTAGGATCAAGCCCAACAAGCGCATTTAAGCCTAATCCTGCGCCGGCAATATTACCAATATTAAACACTAATCCGCCAAATATAATTAGCACTGCCAGCAAATAACCACTAAATGGAATGGTTGCATTAGCTATATCTGAAGAGTTCATTTTGGTTAATGCCACAATTCGCCAAATATTTTGCTGAACAACAAAATCGATAATAATAGAAGCCAAAATACCAAATCCAAAAGCAGTACCAAGCGTAACGGTGAAGGTAGCGGTTTGAGTAATGAAGCCCGGGCCAATTGCTGATGTTGCCATTAAAAAAATAGCACTGATTAATGAAGCACGCCGATTTTTAACAAAAGCAACGGTACTACTGCTATGATTTTCCATATGCATGTCTCCTCTTAATTTATTTCTATAATTATAAATACAACTACCCTATTAGTGAACTTTAATTATGCTGTTTTCAACAACGTTTAGATAAAAATAAAGCAAGTACTATGCCATAGTGTAAAATTGTAATTGATAAAAGGCGCTATAATTACTGTTTTCAAGTAAAAATACTAATTAAAAATAATTATAATTGTCTATCATTGAGACATAATAAACGAATAACAACACTCATTGGGGCAATTTGCACCAAATTTATGCAAAACTGCAATTTATATTTAACAATTTAGAGGTTAATGGCTAATACTTTAATACTTTAATGCGTCAACAATCAATTTAAAAATATTTGAATGTCCTTTGCGACTTGGGTAGTAAAGGTAAAAAGAGTCATAAGTGATAGCAAACTCGGTTAACAACTCAACTAATTCACCCGATGCTAATTCCTTTTCAACATCGGCTTTAGCCGTCCAAGTGATGCCTAAACCATCTAAAGCTGCTTGCTTACGCAAATGATTATTAATTATAAATTGCGAATGCGGATGGTATTTAACCATTTTACCTGCTTGTAAAAATTCCCACGGCAATTCAGTGCCGTGCTGTGAGGATATTCTCATACCAATTAAGCGATGTTCATCTAACTCTTTATATGGTAACGCTCTGTTATTTGATGCATTTAGTGGGGTAATGGCAAAAGGTAGTTCGGCTTTGGTCATTGGTTCACAATCATCACATCGCTTAGACCCGTTTACATTGGAACAAACTAAAGCCCTAGCCTTAACACCCACAGAAGCATTACTCGATTTACCTTTTATTAAAGAAGTAAATGATAGTTTAAAAGCTTATCAACTAGCCAAAAGAGGAAATGCCTTAAGAGTACAGGCAGAAGCGGTCAACTGGGGGCATCGTGGTGCAAGAATAAACTGTATTAGTGCAGATATTATCCATACACCTTTAGCCAATAAAGAACTCAATGGCGATCGTAAAGATTTTTACCGCAAAATGCTTAAAGAATTACCCGTAGGTCGTGGTGGATCGCCAGATGAAATTGCCAACCTAGCCGAACTCATTATGTCCGAAAAAGGAGCTTATATTACTGGTAGTGATATGTTAATTGATGGCGGTGCCACAGCAAAATTTTGGTGGGATCTAACCGACTAATTTTTATTAAACGTCTAGTATAAGGAATAACACGATGTATGAATTTAGTTTTCAAAACCCAACGCGTATAGAATTTGGTATCGATAAAGAAAAAAACATGGGTCGCTATATGAAGGAGTTTGGTGCCAAAAGAGTATTAATTGTCTTTGGTAGTGATCGCATCAAACAATCTGGTTTATTTGATAATGTAACAGCAAGCCTGCGTGAATACGGCATTGAATTCACCGAATGTAGTAAAATTAAAAGTAATCCCGTTTTAAGCAAAGTTCAAGAAGGAATCACTATCGCTAAAAAATTTGGCGCTGATAGCGTACTTAGTATTGGTGGTGGCTCCTGCTTAGATAGTGCAAAAGCGATTGCCGCTGGTAGTTTATACGATGGAGATGTATGGGACTTCTTTACTGGCTCCCCAATAACCAAAGCACTTAATATATTTGATATAATGACCTTAGCTGCAACCGGTAGTGAAATGAACAATGGTGGTGTTGTCACAAACGAAGAAACTAAACAAAAATATCCAATTCATGGTTTTAGTTTATTTCCAAAAGTATCGGTAATTAATCCTCAACTTCAAACCACAATCAGTCGCGATTATCTAGTGTATTCTGCCGCTGACATTATTGCTCATTCTATTGAGGGCTACTTTACTGCAACTGTGCAACCCGAACTGATTAATTTACAAATCGAAGCCAATATAAAAACCGTAATGCGAACAACTGAACGGCTACTGCAAAATCCCAATGATTTAGATGCACGTGGTGAATTTGCTTGGGCGGCAACGCTAGCTTTAAATGGTTTAACGTATGTAGGCACCGCTGGATTTAGTTACCCAAATCATATGATTGAGCACGCCATGAGTGCCATTTGTGATGTTCCTCATGGTGCGGGGTTATCGGTAGTTATGCCCGCTTGGATGACATGGTATCACGATCGTAATCCAAAACAGTTCCAACGTTTTGCTAAAGAGATTTTTGGTTTATCAACGGCTGAACAAGGTATTGAAGCATTAAGAGCTTGGTTTAACAAAATAGGCACACCAACTACACTTGAGCAACTTCATATAAATGAGCATGAGTTAAAACCAGTGATTGATAACGCAGCGCAAAATGCGATTGATTGGCAAATGAGTGACATTTATAGCAAGCAGGTCATTGCTACTATTTTAAATTTGGCTAAATAATGTTTTTTTGGGGGTGTTTTTATTTGATAAAAACACCGCACAAAACTTTAATAAAATCAATAGTCTACCGGAGCGATTTTTTGTCAAAATAGGGGGTTTTTTGTTGGTGGATAAAATAGGTTGGGTGCAGTAGTTTCGGACGTTTGGGCTTTGGGGGAACAAAATGGCTACAGTGCCCACGTCCGAGTCAGGGAATTAAAGCGAATTCCCTGACAACCCACGCTTTGGCTGCAGAATGTGGCCTTCGGCGCCCCTCCGCCGTCGCTCGGTCTTAACGCACCGTTTGTGGACGCGTTCCCGACGCACCACAAACTCGCCAAACTTCCCTGTTTGGCGTGCTAACCTCGCTCTGTTGTCGGCACATTCTGACGCCGGAACAAGACAAACAACATAACCCTCTTTTTTGGGAAGATATTATGTTTTTATAATTATCTTGTTTATTTTATTTGCATTAAACGCCTGCACTGCGTTAAGGGCCATTGCATTTGTAAAATGTACTCACGCTTTTTTCTAAACCGCCTATACGGCGTTAAGGGAATTAAAAGCAAAGTTCAACATCATCAGCTTTTTCTAAACCGCCTATACGGCGTTAAGGATATAAAAATGTCTTAATAACTCCTGATATGCTTTCTAAACCGCCTATACGGCGTTAAGGGGCATGATCATGGTTGACTATCTAACTCTAATTTTCTAAACCGCCTATACGGCGTTAAGGGAGGGGCGTCGTGAGATGATGCAGTGGTATGCTTTCTAAACCGCCTATACGGCGTTAAGGTAAGCATTCTTCCGGCAGATACACCTGATAACTTTCTAAACCGCCTATACGGCGTTAAGGGTCATACCCCATTTCAACCCAAGGGGTGCATCTTTTCTAAACCGCCTATACGGCGTTAAGGTAGAACTCAAGATTTGATAAATCTTGTTATATAAAGATAAACAACAATTTTGGCTTTGAAAACCCTTTTTTTGAACTGTTTTTTAATGTATTGATTTTATTTGATTTTAAATTTTTGTTAAAAAAAGGGTTTAGAGCGGTTAATTTGCTGTTATTAGGGCGCTGTTCGTGATTTTGTTGGTTTGTTTTATGTTGGTGCTTTGCTTAGGTTGTGTAAGTGATTGATTTTTTTTGAAAACGGCAAAATAAAAAACTCAATAAAATCAATAATCTACCGGAGCAATTTTTTGTGGTTTTTGCAGTGTTTTTTATAAAAAAGTGACTCATAAAAGCCACTCAAGGTTATGTTGTTGTCTTGTTACGGCGTCAGAATGTGCCGACAACAGAGCGAGGTTAGCACGCCAAACAGGGATGTTTGGCGAGTTTGTGGTGCGTCGGGAACGCGTCCACAAACGGTGCGTTAAGACCGAGCGACGGCGGAGGACAAATTTGTCTGGAACAAATTTGAACATCTGAGCATAGCGAAGATGGCCTCGTAGAGGCGAGTATCAGGATGATACGAGTATTGCCG
>NZ_LZHA01000041.1:0-36642 GCF_001690335.1 Gilliamella sp. Gris1-4
AATGTTACCAAGTGGAAATTATACATTTAATGATATTCATACGGTATTGCCATCGGGTGCAACATCTATTAGTTTAAATAGTCTAATCAGCCAAGGGAAGTGGGGAGATGATGATGGGGATGGACAGGGTACAAATGGTGTTACTGCAACAGGGAGTATATCGTTAGCAATAAAGGATAAAAACGGTAGCACGGTTAATCGTAGTGATACATTAGATATATGTAAAGCGCCTTATAAGGTCACTTTAGATAGTACAAGGGGAAGTTTAACTACACAGTATGGAGTGCCAAATAGTAGTCGTTTTTACGGAGGGACGGTGGATTATTATATCACTTTGCCGTCACAGCCAGTTATTTGTTCGGTCAGGCCGAATCTAGCCTATGGCACAAACAGCTACGCAGGCCCAGCTAACATATGGTCTCCTACTAAGGGCTTTTTAGTTCAGTCAACAAACCCATCATCTTACGACAGAAACTTTCCAACAACAGGAGCAGATGGATTGTATTTTGATTTGGACATAGGTGGTATTGACGGAGGTCAGTTGAGTTGGACAGTTAACACAAGAGGTAGTTTGGGAGCAACGGTGAGTAGGGTTGGTTCAGACACACGGGTAACATTAACAGGTCCAAGGGCAAGTAGTAGTCAGATAAGCTCAAGTAATCCTGGTTCACTTACACGTCCATCTTTGCCACAGACCTTCGAGTTGGTGGGTAGGGATAGTAATGGTAATGAGGTTCGGTACGGATTTAAGTTAAAGCAGTGGTTCGTCAATCGGGGTGGTTACCAAACTAGCGCTTCTAATCAATTAGCATGGTGTAGAAGTTTGGGTTATCGAATGCCACGGGTAAGGGATTTAACCAATTCAAACTATAACAATTTAGGCGCAGCCCCTAGTTCATCAGGAAATAGGTATCAGCGTCACATAGGGGCAGGATTTTTCACGGAGTGGGGTTACATGTACGGCTACGCTGATGCGGGCTTCATCAACTTCAGCTTCTGGACGATTGACGCGACAGGTAGCGATCAGTTCTATGTCACCTCGTACAACGGCAACGTCTACAGCGACAGTGCCAGCTACTCCCGCTATGGCCTTTGCACCGCACCTTAGTTCTTAGCGTTTAGTTCTTAATCCTTAGGGAGCGGAAGGGGGTTACGGTGCTTGAGAGGATAATATAACAAAGAATAAAGCCCCCGCGTAAGTTGGGGCGCTGAGCAGGCAAAGTCTGTGAACCTAGCGCTTTAATGACTGAAAGTCAAAACAATGCTTCGACCGATACAATTTTCAAGCTTGCGCTTTTGCTATTAACTGACTGTTATTAACAAGCTGTTATTAATAGCTATTATCAAATAACAAAAGCGCTTTTATTAAAAAGCCAAATGCAACGTAATAAAAAACTAGCCTATAATTGTTTGATTTTATTTAGAAACGCAAATAAAAGCTTCAATAAAATCAATAGCCTACCTGAACAATTTTAGAGCAAAAAACACACTTATAGCACCACAATGCTAATATGCTTGCCTTATCACAGCATCAAAGCATGCCGATAACAAAGTAAGGTTATGGGCTGTTGGGTATGTTTGTGTTTTAGAAGTTATCAGCAATATTAATCATTCCACAAAACTTAAAAACTCCTAAATTTAACACCATATTTTAATTAAGAAATTATCAAGAAAACTTGCCAAAATTTTCACAAAAGATTACACTTTTACTGGTAATAGAAAATCAGCTTATTTAATAAGTGAATAAAAATGAAATGGAACATTCGTTAATAGGTGAAATATAATGGATTATTGTCGTAGGAACAAGAATAGACAGGCCTATATCTTAAATTCTCTTAAATCTCTAAATTATCAAAAATTCTTACAAACTGATATTTCTTTAGGAAAATTAGCAGATTTGTTTATACCGCGACTAAAATTCATTTTTACATTCTCGAGCGTATTGCCCTTGACTCCGTTGCTGTTATTATCGTATTCATCGAACTCTCAAGCACTAACGGCTCATACAAGCGGTGTTATACAAGGTAGTGCACCTTATTTAACCTTTGACGAAGGTCGAACTAAGGCTATAACTACTAATGAGCTATTGGCTATTACATTATCGGATGGTAGTAAAATCACACCAGAAATTAATAGTTCCTCGTTTATAAAGCCAATTGAGTTACCCGTAGAAGGCCAAAGTTTTGCTGATATTGATATGATGGTACAAGCAGCAACCAATTCAGTGAGTATAGATAGCTTAGTGAAACGTTATCATTATTGGAAGGATGATGATGGTGATGGCGAAGGTGGTAATGGAGTTGAAATAAAAGGAAGTATAACGCTCAGGATAATTGATAGAGATGGTCAAGCAGTTAATCGTAGTGATGTTTTAGATATTTGTAAGTCGCCTTATAAAGTGGAATTAAGTAGTACGGATGGTAGTATAAGCACTAATTACGGTATACCAAACACCAGCACTTTTAAAGGTCGTACTGTAGTATATTACATCAAACCGAAGGCAGCACCAATCATTTGTTTTGTAAGGCCGAATCTGTATTGGGGTAATGCTTTACAAGCTGGTCCAGCTGATATATGGAATAACAAAAAAGGATTTTTAGTTCAATCAACCTATCCAAACTCATACAATCAAAATTTTCCGACAACGGGAGCTGATAATTTATATTTTGATTTCATCATAGGTGGAGTAGACGCTGGTCAGTTGACTTGGGAACCTGTTACTCTGGAGGGAATAACTGCTACGGTAACAAATCTTGTAGCTAGTGATGGATGGATTCCTAATGCTGATAGAAGGAAAGTCGTAGCACGCGTTAAGTTAACAGGGCCAGCAGCAAGCATTAGCCAAAAACAGTCCGACAGTCCTAGTATAATTTCAAAGCCAAGTTTACCACAGACGTTTGAATTAGTGGGTAAGGATAGTCGTGGTAATGTATTAAAATATGGATTTCAATTAAGGAAATGGTTTGTTAGTCGAAATAAAAAAGATATAGCTTCTAATCAAGAATCTTGGTGTAATAGTATAGGTTATCGTCTTTCACAGACAAGTGATTTGACTAATGAAGGTGAATCTGGACGTGGAGCAAAACCGTCTTCAAGTTATAAACATTATCAACGCCGAATAGGAGCTGGATTTCTTACAGAGTGGGGACCTTTGCATAATTACATTGATGGGGGTTTTGGCTCCTCTTTTTGGTCAAGTGACAGGAAAAAAGATCTCCATGATAATATAATTTATTGGCACGAGATAAGCCCAACAGGTCGTTCTATCTGGAAGGGTGGTACTGTCAGTACTGCGGCTGTTTGTGTTTTTAGTGCTTTGTAAGGTGTAGATAGGAGTTATGGTGTTAATAAAAGACAAAACCAACGTAAAGATAAGTCCCAATAGGAAAAGTTTGCTGTCTGGGTACTTTAATGATTGAAAGCAAAAAAAGCGGTTCGACTAGCAATACTGAAGGCTTACGCTTTTGCATAAAGTGCAAAAGCATTTTTTTAATTCACCACAATAAAAAAATCAACCAATAGTTATTTGATTTTCACTTAAAAGCTTTAATAAAATCAGTATGCTATCTGAGCTGTTTATATAAAAAATTCCACCGCTTTAGCTTAAAATTGTTCAGAAAACATATTGATTTTATTTGTGTGTTTGTTTTGATATCTTTCTAATAAAAGGATTATGTGAAAAAACAGCAACCAAATAGTTGCTGCTTTTTATTGCGTTTGTTTTTTTCGGTTATTTAATCGCTTTTGCTACAATTTCTTGCGCCTCTTGCTGTAGCGTATTTAAATGCTCGTTACTTATAAAGCTTTCTGCATAAATTTTGTAAGCATCTTCTGTTCCTGATGGGCGAGCGGCAAACCAGCCGTTTTTGGTTATCACTTTAAGCCCACCAATTGCAGCATTGTTAGCTGGTGCAGTGGTTAAACATTGAGTGATTTTTTCACCCGCTAAGTTGTCGGTGGTTAGTTGGCTAGCATCAAGTTTGGCTAGTTTTTGTTTTTCACTAAACGAGGCTGGCGCTTGGATTCGTCCATAATAAGAAATACCAAATTTATCTTCAAGTTCTTGGTACTGTTCTTGTGGGTTTTTGTCTAGTTTAGCCGTCATTTCGGCAGCAAGCAGACATAAAATAATGCCATCTTTGTCGGTAGACCATACTTTACCATTCGTTCTTAAAAACGATGCACCTGCGCTTTCTTCGCCTGCAAATCCAAGTTTTCCATTGTAAAGCCCATCGGCATACCATTTAAAACCAACTGGGTATTCTAAGTACTGTTTGTTTAAGCTATTTGCAACTCGGTCGATCATTGAGCTTGTGACGAGTGTTTTACCAATAGCAATATCCTTGTGCCATTGTGGACGGTTTTGGAACAAGTAATTAACACAGGTTGAAAGGTAGGCATTTGGGTTCATTAGCCCTTTTGGTGTCACAATGCCATGACGATCAAAGTCGGTATCATTACCAAAGGCTAAATCAAATTGATCTTTTAATTTTAATAACCCAGCCATAGCCCAACGGCTTGAGCAGTCCATACGAATAACTTCGTCATGATCTAGATGCATAAAGCTGAAAGTTGGATCGATTTTGTTATTAACTATATTAAGGTTGATGCCATACTTTTCGGCAATGCGTGGCCAATAGGTGATACCAGCACCACCCAATGGGTCAACACCGATTTTAAGCGATGATGATTTGATAAGAGAGAGATCTAAGATGTTTTCAAGATCGTTGATATAGTCGGTTTCGTATTCTTTGCTGTGGATGTAATTTGAATTTAACGCCTTGTCTAAAGTAACACGTTTTACACCATTGAGTTTGTTTTTCAGTAATTCGTTGGCGCGGTTTTCAATTTGTTTGGTGATGTCAGTATCCGCAGGTCCGCCATTGGTTGGGTTGTATTTTATTCCGCCATCTTCTGGTGGATTATGCGATGGAGTGATAACAATGCCGTCTGATAGCTGTGATTGTTTATTTTGATTGTAAGTTAAAATGGCATGCGAAATCACAGGCGTTGGCGTATAACCCCAATCACGAGCCATAACCACGGTTTGCTCATTGGCGACAAAAACTTCAAGCACCGATTTTAAGGCAAGTTCTGATAAGGCATGGGTGTCTTGACCAATAAAGCAAGGGCCTGTAATGTTGTTTGCTTTACGGTATTCGGCAATTGCTTGAGCAACGGCTAATATATGTGCTTCATTAAATGTGCCTTTGTTTGAGCTTCCGCGATGACCTGATGTACCAAAAATGACTAATTGGCTAGCATTATCCGTATCAGGTTGGATTTGGTAATAGTTATTGCGTAATGTTTCAACGTTGATAAGATCCGATGGTTGAGCTAACATTCCTGCGCGGCTTTGCTTGGCCATTTTTTACTCCTCTTTCATAAAATAATATTTTATATAGCTAAAAACGTGAATCTGTTGAGTTAATATCATGTTTTTAGCTTTTTTATTTTTATTTAACCTGTTAAGGTAAAAAAGCGTTGGTGACTTGGTTTATCATGGCTTCAGATATGCCCATGTCACTCATTATTGATTCAATAATATATAATTTTCTGGCGGTGTTAGTGTTGCTGATAACCCAATAAGGCGTGCCAATGATTTCGCGGGGTTTGGTGTTTTTGCCTGATGTTTCAAGTAATTGTTTATCTTTGGCTAAATATTGTCGCTTGCTTCCATGTAATGATGTTGCGGCAATGGCAAATAAGGCTGGGTTATAGTTATGTAGTGCACCAAGCAATAATATAAAGCGACTAATAATAGATTTTTCGTTGGTAAAAGCATCGCTAGTTAATAAGTCATTAAAAAGGGGATAATGATTCTCATTTTGTGTGATAGCTTGTTTTTTTGCTAATGTAGACTGGTTTATGTTCAATAAACGTCGTAATATACTCGATGCGTCTTCACCAATGTGTTTAGTTTGACCAGCAATAAATTGGTATAATTCTTCGTCGATTTCGATAGTTTTCATTATGTTACTTGTGCCTATAGTATTATTTCACGGGACATCCTAAAGCAGGAATTTTGCCTAAATGCGTATCATTGGCTGATTTGTTATCTAAACAATCACTCGATGGCTGTTCAATGACAGTGTTATCGGTTGTTTTAGGTGCTTGATTCGCATCATGACAGGCAGTTATCATAACTGATAATATTAATTGAAAAAATAACCGTTTCATATATTCATTGCATAGTTGATAAATTTTTGTGCTGAGTATAACTCAACTTACGCATAAATTGTATTGGCTATTGATAAAATAATGAAAAATGGTATTGTCGTTTTTTTAAAACAATATTATTCTAAACAGAGTATAGCAAGCTTATACGATCATTATATGAGGAATAAATTATGAAAAAAATCGTCACATTAACTATTTTAGCTGCAATTTTATCTGGATGTAGCAATAGCGATGTTTATTCTGGCGATGTTTATACAGCGGATCAAGCAAAGCAAGTTCAGCAAGTAAGTTATGGTACCGTTGTGTCAGTGCGAGCAGTTAAAATTCAAGCCAACGCATCAGATGGTAAAAGCGAAAGTGTAGCAGGAAGCCTTGGTGGTGCTGTTATTGGTGGCGTTTTAGGTAATACTATTGGTAATGGAACGGGTCGTGTGTTAGCTACTGCAACTGGTGCTATTGGTGGTGCGATTTTGGGTGATGCTATTCAAAATAAATCTAGTCAAGCTAGCGCTGTTGAATTAGAAATCAAGCAAGAAAACGGATCTAATATTGTTCTTGTACAAAAAGGTTCGGCTAACGATTTTTATGCTGGTCAACCTGTTCGTTTAGTTACTAACGGTAAGCAAATTAGTGCATCACCACGTTATAATAGTGGTGTAAGAAAATAATAATTAATTCTTTTTTTATTTTGGCTGTATTGCCCATAATTAACAATTAATTTTCGCTCATCTTGATGGTGAGCGAAGTGTTTTTACAAATATTTAGACTAAAATATTTATTGTCGTTTTTCTTTCGCCTCTAATCACGCAATCTTTAACAAAAATTTGCCTGTCTGAATACTAACGTATAAACTCAAACAAATTATTAATCGTTATAAAGGAATAATAAAGTAATGCGTATATTACATACTATGATTCGAGTTGGCGATCTACAGCGATCAATCGATTTTTATACTCGTGTAATGGGAATGCGGGTGTTAAGAATTAGTGAAAACACTGAATATAAATATTCACTTGCATTTGTTGGTTATGGTGATGAAACAACTAGCTCAGTTATTGAGTTAACTTATAATTGGGGTACCGATAAATACGATCATGGTTCGGCGTTTGGTCATATCGCTATTGGTGTTGATGATGTTGCTAAAATGTGTAATGACGTCAAACAAGCTGGGGGCAAGGTAACGCGCGAAGCAGGGCTTGTAAAAGGTGGCTCAACCATTATTGCTTTTGTTGAGGATCCTGATGGCTATAAGTTAGAGTTGATCCAGAATGATCAGGCTGATAAAGCATTAGGTAATTAATTTCATAAAAAATATCGCCGTTTTGGGGCGATATTTTTTATATCTTATTTCGAACTATTCTTCTAGCAAATCTACTAATAATTGCTTATTGGTGATAGCTTGTTTTGATTGCTCAAGGCTGGCAGTGGTAATAATAGCACTTAAGGCGTTCAATGAGATGTCAAAATCATCGTTAATAATAACATAATCATATTCGTTATAATGCGAAATTTCAGCTCGGGCTTTTTGCATTCTTTTGGCAATCACATGGTTGTCGTCTTGCCCTCGTTTAACTAGGCGGTTTTCAAGCTCTTTGAGCGAAGGTGGTAGTATAAATATGCTTTTTGCTTGTGGCATTTTTTCGCGTACTTGTCTTGCACCTTGCCAATCAATATCCAAAAAAACATTAATTCCTTGTGATAGGCTTTGTTCTATTTCGGCTTTAGATGTGCCGTAATAGTGGTCAAATACGTTGGCATATTCGACAAATGCTTGCTGATCAATTAAGGATTCAAAGTGTTTGTGATCCACAAAGTAATAGTGTTCACCATGTTCTTCTCCTGGGCGAGGATTGCGCGTAGTATGCGAAATTGATACTTTAGCTTGATGTTGATTTTTTTGAGCTAGGTAGGCTCGGATCAGACTTGATTTGCCTGCACCACTTGGTGCAGAAATGATAAATAGAGTTCCTGTATACATAGATATATTTGTCACGTTAATTGTTATTAAGTTATTTTGATTGTCATCAATATTAGTTAAGCGATATTATAGCAAAATTCGGCAATATATTATGGCTTATTGTGAATTAAGTTATTTAATTTGTCATTATTAATATGTATTTGTAATATAGGTAATATTAATCTATAGCATATTGTTATTATTAAGGAATATCTATGCCATTATCATTTAAAGATGGAGTTTATGCTTGTATTCCAACGCTATTGGGGTATATCGGTATTGGTATTGCTGCCGGTGTTGTGGGTAAATCGGCAAATTTATCGGTACTCGAAATTACATTACTGGCTATTATTGTTTATGCAGGCGCTGCGCAGTTTATTATTGCTGGATTAATGATAGTAGCTACACCTATTTCGGCTATTATTTTTACTATTTTTTTAGTTAATTCACGTCATTTTTTGATGAGTATGGCAACAGCTCCAGCTTTTCGCAAAGCATCGTTATTAAATAATATTGGTATTGGTAGCTTATTGACCGACGAAAGTTTTGCCGTGGCAATAAATGCGATTACAAATAAAGTGCCAGTTAATGCTGCTTGGATGCATGGCCTTAATTTAACGGCTTATATTACTTGGATTTTTTCTTGTTTTATTGGTGCTTTAATCGGAGAGTGGTTGCCTGATCCTACACAATTTGGTTTAGATTATGCTTTAGTCGCCATGTTTATTGGTTTGCTCTATTTGCAATTGATTAGTGATAATAGCAAAAGTCTTAAAAATCGACTTTTAGCTATGTTAACGGTTGTTGTTTTGCTAATTTTCTTAATGCGTTTTGTGTCACCTGAAATGGCTATTTTAATCAGTACGTTTGGCGGTTGTTTTATGGGCATGGCAATGGAGAAAAAGCATGACAACTTATAGTTTATTGATTATTTTAGGTTGCGGGTTAGTAACTTGGTTGCCAAGAGTGATTCCATTTATGTTGGTTCGCAAATTTCAGTTACCTAATGTTGTGATTCGATTTTTGTCATATGTACCTTTATGTATTTTAACAGCACTATTTGTGCAAAATTTATTTGTGGCAAAGGAGGGGACATTTCCTGATTTTAATGTGGAATATTGCTTAGCGACAATTCCAACCGCAATTGTTGCCTTTTTGACTAAGAATTTAATGTGTATTGTGGTTGCTGGTATGTGCTTTATGGCGTTAATTCGCTATTTTATGATTTGATTTGTATCAATCAATAACTGAATTTTTAACCATTATTGTGAGTTCAAACTAAAACAGGGCTGTTGCCCTGTTTTTTTGTTATATTCTTTTTTATGTTCTTTCTTTTTGTTCAAGTTTACTAATCGATTTTAATATCTTATCAGCTTCGCTGTCTTGTCCTAGTTGAGTTAGATAATTGGCCATCGCTTTTTGATAAGCCATATTATTTAAAATGGCTCTTGGTTGTTTATGCCACCATTTTACTAGTGTTTGTGCATCACTATTAGTCGATAGTTGCTTAATTCGACCAATATAGGCTGCTTGTTTAAATTGATCTAGTTGCGATTCGCTGTACACTTTAGCTTTGTACATTGCAGGCAATAGGTCAATAATCGCTTGATAATCACCCATTTCATAATAAAGTTGATCTGCTAATCTGAGTACTTCTGTATTGCGAGGTTTTTCATTTAGTAGCTGCTCTAATGTAATGCGTGCAGTTGTGTATTCGCGGTTTTTTAGTTGTAATCTAATTTGTACTAGCTGAAAGGCAAATAATTCGTTAGGTTGGCAACTTTTAGCAGCTTGCTGTAGCGACTGATTAGCTAGGAGTAATTCATCATTATCAATTTGAGCTTGTGCTGCAAGTAAATACGATAAAGTGGTATTTTTTGCCCCTTTGGCACTTTTTATAAATAGTTTAGCAGCTTGCTTATAATCACCTTCAAGCAATAACATTTGCGCTTGTTCAATACGTTTTATCGATTTTTTTGGTGACTTTAAGCGTAGCCAATTGCCTAATGCTGTTTTAGAATTAAAAATTTTATTCAGCAAACAATAGATTAAATAAAGACACAGTAGACCAACTAATTCAAGTATCATAAATGAATTAAATGACATGCTGACACGATATTTGGCAAATTCAAATACCGCTGAACCTTGGTGCCCTTGTAATAATGGTCCCAAAAAGAATCCACCCACTAGTACTAAGAAAATAATTAGTATTTTTATCATTATTATTCTCCTATTTTGTCAACATTGAGCGAACGCGGGTTTGCATTAGTTTTTCAAGTTCGCCAATGCTAGTTAGGCTTTCAGGCACATTTTGATTGCTGATTGATTGATTTTGTAAATTCTCAAGTTCATTAATAAATGCTTTAACACTAGGTGCATTACCATCAAAATATGCATTAATCCAAATTGCAGTATCGTTTAACGCACGTTGATAAATAAGTTCTTGGTGCCTTGGTACAGCTTGCGCTGCAATCAATAATCGGAAGCGGATGTTTTCTCGCAAGTAAAGTGACTGTTCTAAACTCAGTGGTGCTTTTAATATTTGGCATTTGACAATTTGTTTTTCGTCTTTGCCAGCTTGTTCTAAGCAAGCCTTAAAGTTGGTATCTTTATCATCAAGTTTTTCAATGGTGATAAATTTATCCATAAAAGTTTTGGCGCTACTTAATAAATTAGCAGACCAATCGTTAACCGATGATGATACATCACTATTAGTGTCATTAGTTGTATTGCTAATATTTGTTTGTGGATTGTTCGTTGCATTAGCGTCTTCTATTTGAGCATCATTGGTATCTGAATTTGTAGCATCTTCGGCATATTGGGTCATGCCAAGATCGATGTCTTTATAATTCCCCACTAAAGGTAATTCAGTAAGCGATTCAGATAAACCAATTAAATTTATTATAATGCCATCGGTATCTGTAAAACTCACTTGAGCAAGTGAATTAATATCTTTACTAATTGCCTGTCTTGCTGGTAGTAGGCTTGGGTCATTAGCTTGGGCTAGGCTTTCGTCGGCACTTTTTAGTAGTAATCGTGCGGATGTGTAATCTTGGTCATTCCAGATTTTGCGACCAGCTAAATGTACTAAGTAATTTGCTTGCGAAATTAACCAAATATTGTGATCGCTTGTTGACATTGCTGCTAAACGTTCATTGATATTTTGTAAGCTTTGTTCTGTCAATTTTTGTGAATCATTAATTTGAGTTGTTAATTGTTGCTGTAGTTGTTGTTGATCACTCAGTTTACGATCAATACGCTGTTCTAATGAATTGAATTGCTGGTTTTGTTTATTAACTGCGTTGGTAATACTACTTTGTAAATCGTTTGTTATACTCTGCTTGGTTGTTTGTTTTAAATTGGCCAGTTCAGTTTGTAATATTGAGATGGTTTTTTTTTGGTTTTTAATTTCCTGTTGGCCATAATAAAAACCTAAACCACCTAAGCAAACGGTCAATGCTATAGCAATTATTGATAGTTTTGAAACAGGTGATTTGCTTGTGGTATTGGTGTTACCGTTATTACTGTTTTTAGGTTGAGCTTTAGATTCCACTGTTGGATTAGGTTGAGTGCTTTTTTGATTTTTTTTATCTTCTTTCATAGTGTTATTCGCTTCATTTTGAACCGTTGTTATCGTTGTTTGACTAAACGAAGTTGTGTTTATTGTTGAAAGTGTTGCATTGGCACCGTAATATTTTGGTGGCATAAATAACCTCATTTAGATTTCTAGAAATTTATGTTGCATTATGACATAGAGTTAACATTGTTTTAAATAAATTTTAATTATTGTCTTAATCAGCAACTATCATCGGTTATCTATATTATCGGTTATAGCATAATTTATGGTTACAGCGTTAAAAATTTTTTGATTATTCACACTATTCACTAGTTGAACTTTTTGCCAATTAAGTTGTTTCGCTTTTGTAAAAATTCGTTGGCTTGTTACTATAAGATTAGCATGCATTTTATGTTTAAGATTACTATATAATTCAAGTTGGATTAAGTGTTCTAGACTAGTAATAATGATGATTTGATTTTCAATATTACTAGATAATATCTTTGGCGGATAGGTGATTGGCTCACGGCAGTAACACGTTATTGATTTTACTTTGGCTTTTCGATTTGTTAGTGTTTGAGCTAATAATTGCCGACCTGAATTACCGCATAAAATTAAAACAGTATGATTTTGTACAGATTCTTGCTGTAGTTTTATCAATAATCCTTCGCTGTCTTCTTGTTCTGGATAATTGACTTTAGTTGTGGTGAGTTGGTTAAATAGTTGTGCTGACTTTTTTCCTATTGCGTAATATCGAACATTAGTTGGTAATATTAGATTGCCAATATAGGCTTTAATAACGTGTGTAACTTGTGGTGAAACAACGATCACAATATCGTTAGGTAAAAGTTTATTCAGTTGTTGTTGTAAATTTAGTAGGTCATTGCCTTGTGAAATAGTAAAAAAAGGGAGATGTTGTACAGGCAAGTTTGCTTGAGCAAATAGTTGGGTAAGGATTTCACCCTCCGGAGAGGGTCTAGTTACATAAATCATCCGCCATTTAATTCCTTTAATATTGTTTTCGCACCTTGATCTAATAAGCGTTTTGCTAATTCTTGTCCTAACTTTTCGGCTTCAGTTATACTGCCTTCTAATGCCACTTTGATTATTTTAGAACCGTCAATGCGTCCAACAAGCCCTTGTAATGACAAAATATTGTTATTTAATTGGCTATAACAAGCAATAGGTACTTGGCATCCACCTTGTAAAGCTTTATTCATTGCTCTTTCTGCTTCAATACAAACTCGGCTATGTTTGTCATCAAGCACTGAAAGAATCTCTAATATTTGCTTATCATCTGATCGAGTTTCAATACCAATAGCACCTTGTCCGACAGCAGGTAAAATTAAGTTTGTATCAATATATTGTTTGATTCTGTCTTCTAATGCTAAACGTTTTAAACCCGCTGAGGCTAGTATGATGGCATCGTATTGTTTATTATCCAATTTAGCTAAACGAGTGCCAACATTGCCACGAAGATCTTTAATTTGTAAATGGGGATATTTTGCTCGTAATTGACATTGACGTCGTAAACTTGATGTACCAATTATCGCACCATTGGGTAGCTCATCTATATTTGAATATTTATTTGAAATGAAGCTATCACGTACATCATCTCGCTTGCAAATTGTGGCTAATGTTAATCCTTCAGGAAACTCAGCAGGGATGTCTTTTATTGAATGGACAGCAATATCCGCTTCGTTATTTAATATTGCTTGTTCTAGTTGTTTTACAAAAAGCCCTTTACCTCCAATTTTCGATAAAGGACTGTCTAGCAATACATCACCTTTAGTTACCATGGGAATTAATTCCACTGTCAAATTTGGGTGATTAGCTAAAATTTGTTGTTTAACAAAATTTGCTTGCCATAACGCTAATGGGCTTTTACGAGTTGCAATACGAATGTTCAATTCATTTCCCTATTTTTGGTTTAGGTGATTTATATTTAATGCGTAACTTGTACGTTGGTGTGATTAATGTGATCACCAGAGAGTCAATATTGCCTGATATAGTGTGACCTGCATCAGGCTATTTGAATTTAAGCTTTATTCTAAATTGTCAACAAAACTAACGGCATAACCTATATAGTTAGCTGGTGTTAACTGTTTTAGTCGTGTTTTTTCACTTTCAGGTAGATCTAATGAGTCAATAAATTCTTGCATACCTTTTGCATCAACTCGTTTGCCTCGAGTTAATTCTTTTAATTTTTCGTAAGGTTTTTCGATACCATAACGGCGCATTACTGTTTGAATTGGCTCGGCTAATACTTCCCAGTTGCGATTAAGTTCTTCAAGTAAGTGGTCTTGGTTGACTTCGAGTTTGTTTAATCCTTTTAGGGTTGATTGATAAGCTATAATGGCATAACCAATACCTACACCTAGATTACGCAACACTGTAGAATCGGTCAAATCACGTTGCCAACGGGAAATAGGTAATTTGCTACCTAAATGGTTCATAATTGCATTGGCAATCCCTAAGTTGCCCTCTGAATTTTCGAAGTCGATAGGATTAACTTTGTGTGGCATGGTTGAAGATCCGATCTCGCCAGCAATAGTTTTTTGTTTAAAGTGATTTAGTGAAATATATCCCCAAATATCTCGATCAAAGTCTATCATAATGGTATTAAAACGTGCTACACAATCAAAGAATTCGGCAATGTAGTCATGTGGTTCAATTTGGGTGGTATAAGGATTCCATTTTAGTCCTAGCGAGCTAACAAAATCTTCACTAAATTTATGCCAGTTCACTTGCGGATAAGCAACCATATGTGCATTATAATTTCCCGTTGCGCCATTAATCTTACCTAGTATTTCAACCGATTTTAGTTGTTGTAATTGGCGCTTTAAGCGGTAAGCTACATTAGCAAACTCTTTACCTATGGTTGATGGAGTAGCAGGTTGACCATGTGTTCTTGATAGTAGTGGTAAATCACGATAAGCGATAGCTTGTGAGGTGATTTTATCAATGAGTTTATTCCAATATGGCACTAAGACAGCTTCTCTAGCTGTTTTTAGCATTAACGCATAAGATAGGTTGTTAATGTCCTCTGATGTGCAAGCAAAATGGATAAACTCATTAATGGCGTGTAATTCTTCATGAGTACTCACTTTTTCTTTTAGAAAATATTCTACAGCTTTAACATCGTGATTAGTAGTTCTTTCGATTTCTTTAATGCGACTTGCATCTTGCACACTAAATTGGTCTACAATTTGATTAAGATGATTAATAGCTGATTGACTTAATGTTGGAACCTCTAAAATATCTGCTTGTGAAGCTAATTTTTGTAGCCAACAAACCTCGACCTGAACGCGGTATTTTAATAAACCATATTCGCTAAAAATGGTGCGTAACTCTGTGGTTTTTTCACCATAACGCCCGTCAATTGGTGAAAGGGCAGTGAGTGCAGATAATTCCATCGGTTTTACTCCGTTACAATATTTGAAATATCAATTATAAAGTGCAAATTAGTTTGCGCGATTAATTTGGTCTAATAGTTCTTGTGCTGCTTTGCAAATTCGTTTACGGCAAAAAAGAAACTGAAAACGATTTCCACCAACTTGGTACCATAAAATAGCTGATCGAACACATCCCAAAAGGGCTGTTCTTACTTTTGCTTGTACTAATGTGTTTTGTAAAAATTCGATTTTGCCAACAACTTTTATTTTTGTTGATATTGGGCTGATAATATCAGAATAAATTCCGGCTAATGAATAGGACAGATCATCAATATTAGTACTAACAGTTTCATCATTTATGTCTAGATAAAGTCCTGAAATGCGTTTTAATCGTTGGTCAATCTTATTTAATGCATCATTATTTTTTAATAATTTGTTAGTGATACCAATTGTACCAAACAGGTAACGAATAATTTGAACTTGTTCTTTCTGCCCTGACGATAATAGTTGTATTACTGTTTGTAATCCTGTCTTGATATTTTCAATACCATCATAAACATCATCGGTTGTTTTTGGCGAGGTTTTAAACAAGCTTTTTATTGCTTGTTCATACAGTGTAACATTACAAACGCCTGTGTTTGCAAGTTGCGGTACCAGTATTGCACTTTGTGCCGCGCCAGCAAGGGCAATAGCAATATGGTGGTATTTATTATTCACGTTAGGACTCCCCCTTATTGCTTGTGATTCGATCTTCTATAATACCACCACCAAGACATACTTCATCTTTATAAAAGACAGCAGATTGACCAGGTGTTACAGCTACAACAGGATTATCAAATATGACTTTAATTTTGTCATCGGCTAATGGTATTACTTGGCAGGCTATGTCTTGCTGACGATAACGTGTTTTTACAGTACAGCTAAATGGTTTTGTTACCACTTTACGATCAACCCAATGAAGTTGTTGAGCAATTAATCCTTCAGAAAGGAGTGCTGGATGATCATGGCCTTGTGCCACAATCAATTCGTTATTGGTAAGATCTTTGTCAACAACATACCATGGTGTGTCGTCAGCTTGTTTTAAGCCACCAATTCCAAGCCCTTTGCGTTGCCCCAATGTGTGATACATTAAACCTTGATGCTGGCCGATAACTTCACCATCAACGGTACGAATGTTACCTGCTTGAGCGGGTAAATATCGTGCTAAAAAGTCACTAAATTTACGTTCACCAATAAAGCAGATGCCAGTTGAGTCTTTTTTAGCTGCGGTTGCTAAACCAAGTTGTTGTGCAATTTTTCGCACTTCTGGTTTTTCGAGTTCACCAACTGGAAATAAGCTTTGGCTTACTTGTGCTTTGCTAAGGGTGTAAAGAAAGTAGCTTTGATCTTTGTTATTGTCGATCCCTCGTAATAATTCTACTTTATCACCTGTTTGACGTTTACGGACGTAATGTCCTGTGGCAATAAAGTCTGCGCCAAGATCTTCGGCCGCATATTCTAAAAAAGCCTTAAATTTTATTTCTTTATTACATAAAATATCAGGGTTTGGTGTTCGGCCTGCTTTGTATTCCGATAAAAAGTGCTCAAACACGTTGTCCCAATATTCGGCAGCAAAATTAACTGTGTGTAATTTAATATTTAACTTATCACAAACTGCTTGCGCATCGGCTAAGTCAACAGCGGCTGAACAATATTCCTCTGTGTCGTCTTCTTCCCAATTTTTCATAAATAATCCAACAACATCGTATCCTTGTTGTTGTAATAAATAAGCAGAAACAGAAGAATCAACGCCACCAGACATACCGACAACGACTTTTTTTCGAGTGTTTATATTTGGCATAATAATTATATTAATAGGTAAAACTAATAAAAATTTTAGTGCTAATTTTAACATAATTAGCGAAAAAAGCATAAGGGTATGCTGACAACGATCGTTAAGTTAATTTATTTATTGTGATAGTTTTGTGTTTATTTTATGCATAAACACATAGTTACCGGAAACTTTTTGACATATTTTTTTACATTTGTATTCATAGAAAAAAACGAGGGATCTAATAGAACCAAAACAGCTTTACCAGTCAGGCTGATAAAGCTGTAATTATTTAAAGAATAAACAAGTTTTAGTTAAGATCTTTTAGAAGATAAACGACATGTCCAATAATTTTAAATTCTTGTGGTCCATGCTTATCCCCAATAATTGTTGGGTACTTAGGGTTATCGCAAAGTAATGCTAAGTTTGTTCCTTGATTTTGAATGCGTTTAATACTAATTTGATCCGCATATTCAACAGCATACAAATAGCCATCTATCGGTTTGCAATGCGCTTTATTGATAATAAGAATATCATTGTTTGACATCGTTGGTTCCATGCTATCACCTTTAGCCCATATGGCGACTAAGTCTTCTTGGTTGCATCCTTGGTGTTTTATCAAGGTAATATCAAATGGAATTGATTTGATTGTGGAGTAAGTTTTTACCGTATCGTTTAAATGGTAGAATGGAACGTTTAGAGTGCCTTGAACTTCTGATTCTGACAATAATCGACAATCTCCTTTACCTGTTACTAACCATTCAATAGGTACATCACATTTTTGAGCTATAATAGCTAACCTATTTAATGATGGGTAGGTTTTACCTGATAAGTAATCTCGTATAACTGCTTCAGACATGCCGACTTTTTTAGCAAAAGCATTGCCTGAGACACCTTCTAATAGCATGCCTAATCTGTTCCGAAAATTAATGACTCCTGTGTTAGTTAGAATTTGTGTTTTTTCTTCAGTGTTTTGTTTTTTTTCTCTGTTTTCTGTCATTTTTTATTCCATTCCATGATTTTTTGTGCTTTTGTTGTTTTAATTCGTTTTTTTCTGTGGTATTCTTTGCTATATGATTTCTTATCTTTCTAAACATTGTAATACCGATAATCTTTACAATAGCAAATTTTAACCAATAGAGGATCTCATAATGAGAGAGCAAGATCAAGACTGGGCGCCATCTAGAGTTGTAGGCGAAATAAAAATTAGAGGCGGAAGTTTAAGAGCATTGTCGAGAGCTAGTGGTTTGCAGGCAGATACTTTAAGAAATGCGCTATATCGTCATTGTCCTAAGTATGAAAGAATTATTTCTGATTATTTACAAGTATCTGTTGAACAAATTTGGCCTTCACGTTACCCTGCAAAAGATAAGAAATGATACTAATTTAAAGAATAAAAAAGACGCTGAATTCAGCGTCTTTTTTATTTTGTTATTCGACACATTTAAGTGTTATTTTTTAGCTTGTTCTGCCGCTTTAACAATTGCTGCAAAAGCGTCAGCTTTTAACGATGCACCACCAACTAATGCGCCATCAATATCGGGTTGAGTAAATAGTTCTGCCGCATTTTTATCATTAACTGAACCACCATATTGGATGGTTACTTGTTGTGCTACTTTTGCATCTTGTTTAGCAATATGATCACGAATGAATTTATGAACAGCTTGTGCTTGTGCAGGAGTTGCAGATTTGCCAGTTCCAATAGCCCAGATTGGTTCATACGCAATAACCGCACCGTTAAATGCTTGAACACCAAGTGCTTTTATTACTGCATCAATTTGACGTGCGCAAACAGCTTGTGTTTGACCTGTTTCGTTTTCTGCTTCGGTTTCGCCAATACATAATACAGGCACTAGACCAGCTTCTTTAATTACACCAAATTTTTTAGCAATAAATTCATCAGATTCTTTGTGATAAGTTCGGCGTTCAGAATGTCCAATAATAATATGAGTCACACCAATTTCTTTTAACATGTTCACTGATACTTCACCAGTAAAAGCACCTGATAAATTAATACCTACATCTTGTGCTCCTAAAATAATATTAGATCCACCTAATTGGTGTTTTACAAAGTCAAGGTATACAACAGGCGGTGCAATTGCAATATCACATGCTGTGTCGTTTGATAGCTCATTTTTTAGTCCTGCGACTAAGTTTTTAGCCATATCCAAACTACCATTTAGTTTCCAGTTACCCATAACGAGAGGTTTTCGCATAATTTTCTCCAACTTAAGATTTAAAAAGGTGTTGATTTTAGAATGAATTCGGTATAATGATTAGCATTATACACCAAATAATTTGAGCTTGAGGAAAAATATGTCATTAGAAATACTAAATCAATTAGAAAGTCGAATCCAACATACTATAAATACTATCAATACATTACAACAAGAGATTGCAACCTTGAAAAAAGGTAATCAGGAGTTAGAGCAATTAATTAATGATAGTTCTGATGAAATGAAAGCACTACGTGACGAAAATGAAAAGCTAAAACAAGATCAGCAAGTATGGCAACAACGTATTCAAACTTTATTAAGTAAAATTGGTGAAATTACACAATAATTGATTCGACTTTTTGAACGCGACTTATGTCGCGTTTCTTTTATACGTCATTCATTATAATGGTGAAAATTAAGTCTAATGCGACAAAAGTTAAAATCACTCTGGTTGACCGAAGCTATCCATTTAATTGAAACAGAATCTGGGCGGTTTTCTGATCAAGATATCAACCGACAAGTAAGAGCAGAACAAGTGTCACTTTCAGATCGAATTGTGATGCGGGCAATTATGTTGTCTAAACAAAATGGATTGTATTTGGCTCAAAAAGTACTTTTGCGATCGGTAAAGCTTTCTTTTGTATTATTACTCTTACTATCTGTTTTTTTAGGTGGATCTTTAGCATTGGGGGCATTAAGTCAAAACCCTATCAATTTGTATTGGGCACTTTTTAGTTTATTAGGTATTCATTTAATTACACTATCTATCTGGCTCAGTTCGTTTTTCTTTTTTTCCAATTTTGGTGGCAGTTTATTAATTCATTGTTGGTTATGGTTGGCTAAAAAGCTTTCTCAAAAAAAGACTGTGCAACAACTGATCCCTGCATTTGTTGAATTGTTTGGCTCTCGTATTCGTTGGCTTATTGGATTTGTGCTTAACCTGTTTTGGACTGTGATTTTAAGTTGTGCATTATTAGTATTGGTTGTGCTATTTTCAACCAAGAATTACAGTTTTGAATGGCAAACCACTTTGCTTAGTTCAGATACGATTGTTGGTTTAACTCATTATTTGGGCTATTTGCCTTCATTTCTTGGTTTTGAAATTCCTAAAGACGAGGTTATAAAGCTAAGTGAACATGCGTTAACTGCCGGTGAAATTCGAGCATCGTGGGCTATTTGGCTGTTAGGTGTATTTATTGTTTACGGATTGATATTGCGGTTTTTGTGTATGATGTTTTGTGGTGTTAATTGGCTTATTAGTTGTCGTCGAATTCAGCTAAACATTTCTCATCCCGATTATCAGATATTAGCCAATCAGTTGCAGCCATTATTTGTTAATATTGAGGATGCTGATAAATTAGGCAGTAGCAGTCACCAATGGCATTTTTCAGCGCATTCAATTGAAGCTGGAGAAGGTAATTTTTTGGTTGCCATTGATGTGCAAGAAACTTGGCATTATCCTGACTCTGTTTCATTTTTAGGTTTTTTAAATACCCGTGAACAGCGCAGTAATATTCTAGATTATTTGCAATTAACGCCAGCTCAAAAATTATTAATTGCGGTTGATACCGATAGAGCGCCAGATAGGGGAGTATTGAATTTTATTAATCAACTGATTAATAAATCTCAGCAGACTCGTATTTGGTTTATTAATCAAGGTAAACAGTATCATAATTGGCAATCATTATCTTTACAGTTGGCTCAACCTGACTGGCTAAGTGAGGCTCTCTAAAATGCTATCAACATTAAAATTAGCAATAGTTGGTCATGCTAATGTTGGCAAAACATCTTTATTACGTACCTTAATTCGTAATAGCCATTTTGGAAATGTGTCTGATAGTCCTGGCACCACTAGGCATGTTGAATCAATAACATTGCCGCTTGAGCATAATGAATCAATAGTCTTTTATGATACCCCAGGATTGGAAGACAGTTTAGCGCTTTATGATTATATTAACCAAATAATTCCTGCTAATGCAAAACTTGATGGTGTCGATAAATTAACACTTTTTTTACAAAGCCCTGAGTCTGAAAACGTATTTAATCAAGAAGCTAAAGTCATTAGGCAACTGATAAACAGTGATGCGGCTATTTATGTGATAGATGTCCGAGAGCCTGTATTAGCTAAGTATCACGATGAATTAGCTATTTTAGCCAATAGTGATAAACCCATATTAGCAGTTTTGAACTTTACTGCCGATAGTAATCAAAATGAAAAGGAATGGAAAATATTGCTGTCACGCATAGGGATTCATGCTATCATCCGGTTTGACGCAATATTCCCGCCATTGGATGGAGAGGAGCGTTTGTACCATAGCCTTGCTTTATTGGTTGAGCCTGCTAAAAAAATATTAGATAATTGGCTAAATAAAATCGCACAAATTTGCGATTCTCGTAATCAAACCGCTAATCGGATTATTGCCGAAACGCTTGTTGATGTTACAGCTTTTTATGAAATGGCTAAATCAGAAGATAACCAAGCAATAACTGATATGCAAAATAAAGTTAGAAAGCGGGAACAAAAAGCGATCAATGAATTATTAAAATTGTATCAATTTGATTCAACTCAAGAGAGTGAAGAAAGTTTGCCTTTAATAAAGGGTCGCTATAATGCTGACCTTTTTAATGTGGATGCTTTAAAAATGATGGGTGTTCATTTGACTAAAGGCTTTGTTCAAGGTGCGACAATTGGAGCTAGTATAGATTTAGCAACTGGAGGGATCTCACTTGGCTCGGCTGCGCTAATTGGTGCAGTAGTTGGTAGTTTAATGCAAACTGCAAAACATTATGGTTCCAGAATGCGGTACCAGCTTTCTGGATATAGAAAATTAAGCGTTGATGATGTTATTATTTGTTTTCTTTCTTTACGATTAATCCGCCTTAAAGAAAGTTTAAATCATCGTAGCCATGCGGATACTAGCCCTGTTAAGTTATCTAAAATAGATAAAACTGAATGGGAAAAAGGCGTGTTACCTAAAAGCCTAAAGGTAGCAAGACGTTATTCGTATTGGTCGACTTTAAATAAAGGAACAAAAAGAAATGATAAAAAAAGACAATCGACTATTAGAGACGTTGCTCAGCAACTGCATTAATGTGAAGAAGCGTTTTTTAATAACCACATTGATCTTTTCTCTCTTTGTGTTATTTGGTTGTAGTACTAGCCAAGGACAAGTTTCTACTAGAAATATTAAATCAGATCCAGCTATGTTAGCTAAAATAGAATCTCACTATAAAAAATGGCAAAATACACCATATCGTTATGGTGGTACAACTTTAGCCGGTAGCGATTGCTCAGGTTTAGTAATGAATTTTTTCAAAAATAAACTTTCAAAAACTTTGCCAAGAAGTGCTGCTGAACAAGCTCGGTTAGGTGTTAAGGTAAATACCCCTAAAGCTGGCGATTTAGTATTCTTTAAAACAGGTCGTAGCCGTAGTGGTTTACATGTTGGTATTTATTATGCTGACGGTAAATTTTTACACGCTTCAACATCAAAAGGTGTAACTTACTCGAATTTAAATGAAAGTTATTGGAAGAAGCATTATTGGATGGCGCGTCGAGTGACGGGTAGCTAAACTATTTATTTCATCGTTATCTTTAACGAATAATAATAACAAAAAGCTCTTTAAATTAGCTAATATTTAAAGAGCTTTATTTTTATTTGAAACAAAAGTAGTTATTTAAATTTCGTAACTTTTAATTGGCATTTAAGGATTTTGCTCGGCAACCTATCTCAGTTATTTGGCTTCTAATTGTTGAACTAACAGTTGAAAGGCTGTTATTAAAAACAGCCCTGTATAAAATATTAATTACCTTGTATAGCTATTGTCAGCTATCTGCTGGTGTCTCAATATCCGAATAGGTTGCTAGCATCTGTAAGAATTTATATTTAGAATCTGCCATTTTTGTTGAACGTTCATGCAAGGTATTTGCAATTACAGGTTCAAGTGTTTCTAAACGACGGAAACGTTGCTCTTTTAGTAAGATACCAGTTAGTGACTCGCTATTTGGTGCTTTTGAGTCTAGCACCAATCCTGGTTTGCCTTCTGCCATACGGCGTGGGTCGTAACGATACAAAGGCCAGAATCCTGACTTAACTAGATCTTTCATTTGTTCATGCGATTTAGCCAGATCATAGCCATGTTCCTCACAAGGACTATAAGCAATAACTAAAGATGGTCCATCATAAGCTTCGGCTTCTTGTAAGGCTTTAAGAGTTTGGTTAAGTTGTGAACCTAATGCAACTTGTGCAACATAGACATGGCCATACATCATTACACTAACACCAAGATCTTTACGTGCTTTATGCTTACCTAAATCAGCAAATTTTGATACCGCACCCATCGGCGTAGCTTTTGATTGTTGACCTCCAGTGTTTGAATAACACTGAGTGTCTAATACCAATATATTTACGTTATCAGTTAAACTCATAACATGATCAAGCCCGCCGAATCCAATATCGTAAGCCCAACCATCGCCACCAATAGCCCAAACTGACTTATCTACCAAATAATTTGCATCTATCATCAACTCTTGTGCTTGCGAAGAATCTAAGTGTGCAAGCTGTTCACGTAATAACTCGACTTGTTGACGTTTTTCCGCTATAGAGGTTTCTGGCGATTTTAAGGAGATGACTATTTCGGGCGAAATGTCGCCAGCTACATAATCAAGTAACCGTAACGCTCGTTTTTTATGTTGGTTATAAGTAATACGATATCCTAATGCAAACTCTGCATTATCTTCAAATAATGAGTTTGCCCAAGCTGGACCACGACCATTTCGATCAGTAGTATAAGGCGATGATGGAAGGTTGCCACCATAAATTGATGAACAGCCAGTGGCATTGGCAATGGCTAAATGGTCACCATAAAGTTGGGTCAACAATTTGATGTATGGTGTTTCGCCACAACCTGCGCAAGCACCCGAATATTCAAATAGAGGTGTAAGTAATTGTGATGTGCGCACATCAATGCGTTCAAGCGTGCTGATATCACGATCAGGCAATGCAGTAAAGTACTCAAAGTTAGTGCGTTGAGTCTCAAGATTATCGATACGTGATCGCATGTTAATGGCTTTAATTTCAAAATTATTACGATCACGAGCTGGGCACACTTCGACACATAAATTACAGCCAGTACAATCTTCTGGTGCAACTTGTAAAACATATCGTTGTCCCTTCATATCACGAGCTTTTACTTCAAGTGAGCTTAATGAATCAGGCGCATTGATCATTTCATCAGGATCAACAACCTTAGCTCGAATAGCTGCATGAGGACAAGCAACCGCACAATGATTACATTGGGTACAGAGTTCGGGTTGCCAAATAGGGATCTCTTCAGCAATGTTACGTTTTTCCCACTTAGTTGTACCTATAGGCCAAGTTCCATCGGGTGGAAATGCTGATACAGGCAAATTATCGCCTAAACCAGCTAACATTGCAGCAGTGACTGTTTTAACAAAATCAGGCGCGTTAGCAGGTACAATAGATGGCATTGTTGAACTGCTTTGGTCAACACAGCTAAGTGGTATTTGTTCAAGCGAAGCTATAGCTAAGTCGAGCGCTTTCCAGTTATTTTCAACTAAATCTTGTCCTTTACTGCTGTAACTTTTGGCAATGACTTCTTTTAATTGGGCGATATTAAAATCGTTTTTAAAAATTCCAGCTAGATGAAAAAATGCCGCCTGCATAACGGTATTAATTCTTGCACCTAAATTACATTCACGAGCTATTTTTGCCGCATTGACAATGTAAAAGTGTGCTCGTTTTTGTATTAATTGAGCTTGCACTTCTTTTGGAAGTCTATGCCAAACTTCATCTTTGCTATACGGCGTGTTAAGCAAAAAGATGCCATCGTCTTTTAACTTATTAACAATTTGATATTTATCGATAAACTGATCTTGGTGGCAGCCAATAAAGTGTGCACTGGTAATTAAATAGGGTGAATCAATTGGATCTAAGCTGACTCGTAAGTGTGAAGTCGTCAAACCTCCTGCCTTTTTAGAGTCATATACAAAATATCCTTGTACATAAAAAGGAGAATTATCACCAATAATTTTAATATTATTTTTGGTTGCAGATACCGTGCCATCACTGCCAAGCCCATAAAATAGCGCTTCAAGAGCAGATTTTTGTGGTATTGATTGGTCAGGTAAAGGTAAAGAAAGCCCAGTTATATCATCATAAATACCAACGGTAAAACGTGGTTTGGGTTTATCTAATCCAAGTTCAGTAAAAATAGCAAGTACACAACGAGGATCAAATTCTTTAGATGATAACCCATAACGTCCACCTATAATAAGTGGCATAGTTGCGCATTCTTTGCGCGACAGGCTTTCAGCAAATGCGGTCATAATATCTAAATAAAGCGGTTCGGCTTGTGCTCCCGGCTCTTTAGTTCTATCAAGCACAGCAATTTTATTAACAGTACTTGGAATAACTTCGAGCAGATGATTGGCTGAAAATGGGCGGAATAGCCGAACGATCACAACCCCGACTTTTTCGTTTTGTTTAAGTAAAACATCAACTACTTCTTTTGCGGTGCTAGCACCAGATCCCATAATAACAATAATATGCTCAGCATCACTAGCACCATAATATTCAAATGGTTGATACTTTCGGCCTGTTTCTGCTGCAAAAGCATCCATAGCATCAACAACATGTTGATAGACATTATCATAATAAGTATTTATCGCTTCTCGGCACTGGAAGTATGTATCAGGATTAGCTGATGTACCTCGAGTTACCGGTTTATCAGGCGTTAATGCTCGTGAGCGATAGGCTTTAATGGCTTCGTGTGGTAATAAATTACGGATTTGGTCATCACTTATTGGATAGATTTTATTAACTTCATGTGAGGTTCTAAATCCATCAAAAAAATGAACAAAAGGAACAAGGCTATTAAAACTGGCCATTTGCGAAATTAAGGCAAAATCTTGCGCTTCTTGCACTGAACTAGAACAAAGCATCGCAAAACCAGTTTGCCTAATTGCCATCACATCAGAATGATCGCCAAAAATTGAAAGAGCATGCGTTGCAACAGTACGTGCGGCAACATGCAAAACAAAAGGAGTCAGTTCACCGGCTATTTTGTACAGCGATGGGATCATTAAAAGCAAACCTTGTGATGAAGTAAACGAAGTTGCAAGTGCACCTGTCATTAATGACCCATGAACGGTTGCAATTGCACCTGCTTCGGATTGCATTTCAATCACTCTTGGTGTATCACCAAAGACATTTGGTTTATTAAACTCAGCCCAAGTACTAGCTTGCTCGGCCATGGTTGAGCTTGGTGTGATTGGGTAAATAGCAATGACTTCGTTTGCCCGATAAGCGACGGATGACACCGCACTATTAGCGTCTGATATGATCATTAAAAAACCTTTTATTTTATAGTGTTATGACATTACTTTGTTATAATATTTTATATTATTGTATCAAAAACTTAGATTGCTTTGAGCTATTTTACATTAATTTTGAAGTAAAATGCGTTGATTTTTTGGGTTTCTAATAGATGAATGATGACAACTGAAAATAAAATAATAATATCTTAGAGTCATACCATAGATTATTGTTTAAATCGATAATTATGGGAATAGTTTATAGATATTATCCAACTTATAAAGTTGAATAATATCTCCAATAGATTGTACGCTATTTTATTACAACGCGCTCGCCTGATGTAGCATGTTTAATTTCACCTAATAACCATGCCTTTTCACCATGATTATTTAGTAAAGTAATTGCTTGATCGGCGAACTGTTTTGGTAAAGCAATAATTAAGCCAACGCCACAGTTAAAGGTGCGGTACATTTCATGACGGCTGACATTACCTGCTTTTTGTAACCAATTAAATATTTCAGGCCATTGCCAGCTTGCTTCATTAATTATGGCTTGTGTATTATCAGGTAATACGCGAGGGATGTTTTCCCAAAATCCGCCGCCTGTAATATGGGCAATGGCGTGCACATCAACTTGAGTAATAAGGTCAAGAACGGACTTAACGTAGATCTTAGTTGGTGCAAGTAGGTGATCGGCAAGAGTTTTGCCATCTAACTGTTCAGTGGCAGGATTTACACCGCTGACTTCAATTATTTTACGCACTAATGAATAGCCATTAGCATGAGCACCGCTTGATGCTAATGCAATTAATGCATCACCATCTTGTACTTTACTACCGTCAATCATAGCCGACTTTTCAACAACACCAACGCAAAATCCTGCTAAATCATAGTCATTACCATGATACATACCCGGCATTTCGGCTGTTTCACCGCCAACTAAAGCACAACCCGATTGTTTACAACCCTCAGCAATACCAGTTACCACAGTGGCTGCAACATCAACATTAAGTTTGCCGGTAGCATAATAATCAAGGAAGAATAAAGGTTCAGCACCTTGTACAATCAGATCGTTAACACACATTGCTACTAAATCGATGCCGATTGATTCGTGGCGATTTAAATCCATGGCTAGACGTAATTTAGTTCCGACACCATCGGTACCAGATACTAAAATAGGTTCTTTATATTTTTGTGGAATAGCACACAGTGCGCCAAAGCCACCCAGTCCACCCATAACCTCAGGTCGTTTGGTTTCTTTAACAACAGATTTAATACGATTAACAAGTTCATTGCCAGCATCAATATCGACACCAGCATCTTTATAACTAAGAGAATTGTTGTTTGACACGGTAAGTAGTCCTTACAATAAAAAGTTGTTACTATTTTAGCAAGGATGAAATTTAATGGCGATTAATTATTTACAAAATAACCAATTAAATAAAATTACTAATTATTTTCAAACCAACTTTCCAAAATAATAATGGCAGAAGTTGCATCAACATGACCCTTTTCAAGTGCTCGATAACCTCGTGAAGCAAAAATATGTGATTTTGCTTCAACGGTCGATAACCGCTCATCTTGCAAATGTACTTGATAACCAAATCTGCCATGCAACCGATTAGCAAATTTACGAACTCGGGCTGTTAATGGTTGTTCGGTGCCATCCATATTTAGGGGAAGCCCAACGACTAAAAAATCAGGTTTCCACTCATTTAATACCTTTTCGATAGCTTGCCAGTTAGGAATACCATTGCGGGCTTTAAACGAGCATAAAGGATTGGCTGTTTTAGTTATATCTTGTCCAATAGCCGCTCCAATACTGGCAGTGCCAAAATCAAATGCGATAATGGTTGCCATGGGTCATGCATTTCCCATTTGGTGTGAAATAGTATTCATATTGATTCCAAGTGATTGAGCGGCTTTTTGCCAACGTTCATCAATGGCAACTTCATAAATAATTTGAGGATCGGCATCAACCACTAACCAATCATTACGAGCAATTTCATTTTCGAGTTGTAGAGACTGCCAGCTTGAATAACCTAAAGCCAAAAAGATATTTTGGGGCTGTTCAGGAGAGCCGATTGATTTAAGTGCATCAAGCGAAGTACTAATCATCACATCATCTGAAATCTGAATACTAGAAGCAAACCCATCTAAAGGTGTGTGTAAAATAAAACCCTGTTCATCAGCAATGGGGCCACCACAAAATACAGGTTGTTCTAGTTCTGCGCAACTTGTAGGTGATGTAATTTCTAAACGTGCAAGAACGGTTGCCACATTAAGTTCAATAATTGGTTTATTAATCATAATCCCCATAGCGCCATCACGATTATGTTCACAAATATAAATAACTGAATGACTAAACATAGAATCATCAAGTGTTGGCATTGCGATAATAAAATGGTTTTTTAAATTCATAGTTTCACATTCAAGTTAATTTTATAATGCACATTTGCCAATTTTAACGTTGTGTTCAACATTACAGTGCATTAATAATTCTGGTTCATTTGTTTCTTCATTGATCGATTCTGAAACAATTTCAAAATTTTGAGAAAGATAAAAGTTGATCGCATTAGTATTTTTTTTATAAACATGTACCAACAGTTCGTTATGGCGTTGTTTTGCTTTTTCAACAAGAGCTTTACCTGTTCCTTGCCGGCGAAAAGCTTCATCTACAAATAGACCTGAAATATAATTTTCAGTTATACCGATAAACCCTTTAACTCCATCAAGGTCTTGAACGTATAAAGTAGACATTGGAATTAACATTTTTACTAAATCACAATTTTGTTTAAAAAACTCAGGATTGATAAAGCTATGAGCTTGCAAATTACCTTGCAACCATATCGTCATTACACTGTTTAAATCTGTGGGTTTATATTCTCTAATCATTGTTTAACTCTTTTTATTTAATCGATGTTCTATTGCGTCCATTAACATACCGGTAATTGAAAGGCCTAGGTTAGCTGCTTCAATTTCACGAACACAGGTTGGGCTGGTAACGTTAATTTCGGTTAACTTATCACCAATGATATCAAGTCCTACAAATAGTAGGCCTTTTTCTTTTAAAACTGGGGCGATGCTTTTAGCTATATGCCAATCGCTTTCGCTTAAGGCTCTAACTTCGCCATGTCCTCCAGCAGCAAGGTTGCCACGAGTTTCACCTTTTTGAGGGATTCGTGCTAAACAATAAGGTACAGGTTCACCATCAACCACTAATACACGTTTATCACCGTCTTTAATCGCAGGAATAAAGTTTTGAGCCATGCAATAACGTGTGTTATGTTCGGTTAACGTTTCAATAATCACTGAAACATTGGGATCGTCTTGTTTGATTCGAAAAATGGATGATCCCCCCATGCCATCAAGTGGTTTTAAAATGATATCATGGTGTTGTTCGTGAAAAGCTTTGATATGCTGTGTTTGACGTGTAACCAAGGTTTTTGGTGTAAACTCGGCAAACCAAGCGGTAAAAAGCTTTTCGTTACAATCGCGTAGACTTTGTGGTTTATTTACGACTAACACACCGTTAGCTTCGGCACGCTCTAGAATGTATGTAGCATAGATATATTCAGTATCAAAAGGTGGATCTTTACGCATTAAAATTGTGTCAAGGTCACTTAGTGGAATTGTCTGTTCTTGCCCAAATTCAAACCAATGATCTTTATCGTTATAAACTGTTAAAGAGCGAGTTGTGGCATAAGCTTCGCCATTATCTAGAAAAAGGTCATGCATTTCAATATAAAAAAGTTCATAACCCCTTTTTTGCGCCTCAAGTAACATGGCAAAACTGGTATCTTTTTTTATTTTGATGTGACTAATTGGATCCATTACAATGCCCAGCTTTATCATGATGACTCCTTACCTATTTTGTCTTTATAAAATTGTTTTATACTGAAACATGGGTATTCCTGAAACTTTTTAACAGGTTTTTAATCATAATACCCAAATTAAAATTTAATATTTGTTGTTATCATACTCGTTACAAGTTCAGTTGCAAAGCAATCATTACTTATCATTTGTATAAGATATATTTATCCAAGATCGCCTAAATGTACTTGTAAGGCGGTGAGAGCCGTTAATGCTGCAGTTTCTGTTCGCAACACTCTAGGGCCGAGTAAAATGTCTGAAAAATGATAGTTATGTGTCATGCTAATTTCATTATCAGATAAACCACCTTCAGGTCCAATTAGTAAGTGAATTTGTTTATGCGTATTAGTCAACTGTTTAATACCATATTCAGCTTTGGGGTGTAGATTGAGTTTTAAGCCTTCGGTTAAACTAGCACACCAACTTTCTAACTTCATTACTGGATGAATAACTGGGATCACGTTTCGACCGCATTGTTCACAAGCAGAAATAACAATTTTTTGCCATTGCTGGATTTTCTTTTCGAGCCTTTCTTCATGAAGTTTGACGCCACAACGTTCAGAAAGGAGTGGGGTAATACTCGCTACGCCTAATTCGACTGATTTTTGAATTGTAAACTCCATTTTTTCACCGCGTGAAATCACTTGCCCTAAGTGAATATCTAATGGTGATTCACGATTATCTAAAATGGGCAAAGAGGTTTTTACTGTAACTGTTTTTTTATTGATTTCATATATAACTGCAGGAGTAATATGGTTTGAACCATCAAATAAAATAATATTTTCACCTACTTTCATGCGTAACACGCGAATAAGATGGTTAAATGCATTATCATCTAGGGTAACAAGACTATTTGGCTCAATGGTAAATGGTTGAAAAATTCGAGTCATAATTTTGTATATCTTATATTATTTGCAATAAATTATAGCGTAATTTAACAAGATTCGGTAATCTCTATTTAATGTAACTTATGTTTTGGAATCAGGTATGAATACATATAGCAAAGATAGGGTATTAATCGAAGGATTAACTGTTTTAACCACCATCGGCGTATATGAGTGGGAAAAGACCATCAAACAAAAATTAATTATTGATCTTGAAATGGCGTGGGATAATAAACCTGCTGGAGAAAGTGATAATGTATCACTTTGCTTAGATTATTTTGTGGTTAGTCAAACTATAACACAATTGGTTGAATGTTCGAATTTTGAATTGATTGAATGTGTTGCTGAGCGTATTGCTGAGCGTATTATTCAACAATTTTCGGTTAATTGGCTTAAAGTTAAAGTATCCAAACCGAATGCAATAGCTAATGCTCGAAATGTTGCTGTAATAATTGAACGTACGGCAAATAAATAAACTAACTAGTGGTCAAGATACTGTAACAATGATAGATAATAAAAAGCAAGATTTAATTACTAACAAAAAACATCATACAGCTAAAGGGTTTAGGCACGACGAATCTTTTAAAATAAAAATAAGTGAGTTTTTGCGTTGGCGTTTTGAACGTAAAGTTTTACCTCCTAAAGAGGGTTATCACAACTTTAATCAGACGTGGTTTGAGCAAATAAATCTTGACTTGCCCGATGATAGAGTTTGGTGGATTGGTCACTCAACAACATTGATTCGTTTGGGCGGTAAAATGATTTTGACAGATCCTATCTTTTCTAAACGAGCTTCGCCATTACAATTGATCGGACCGAAACGTCGCACACCTCCAGCTTTAGAAATCGAACAACTACCGCAGATTGATTTTATTGTAATTTCACATAACCATTATGATCATCTTGATTATCATAGCATTCGGAAATTAATTGTGCGTTTTCCTAATATTGCAATAATGGCTCCTCTTGGTTTAAAAAAAGCATTATTAAAATTGGGAGCAAAACAGATTACTGAATTAGATTGGTGGGATAGCGTAACTGTTGATGGGCTTACTTTTTCGGCAACGTCGGCTATACACTGGAGCAATCGTGGATTATTTGATGTAAATAAAGCATTATGGTGTGGTTGGGTGATTCAATCTAATATTGATAATCAAGATCAATCAAAGACAGTCTATTTTATGGGGGATACATGCTACTCTGCTGAATTAAAAGAGATCGCTAAGCGATTTCCTTCAATTGATTTGGCATTAATTCCAATTGGGGCTTATGCACCACGTTGGTATATGCAATCACAGCATATCGATCCCAAACAAGCTGTGCAGTTATATGACGAACTCAATTGTCATTGCGCAATAGCCATTCATTGGGGGGCATTTGAATTAGCTGATGAACCATTAGATGAACCACCTCAATTATTAATTGAATACAAAGCCGAGCGCGCTTTTCATCTATTAAAAATAGGTGGTACTTTAGCTATTAAACGTATCAATTATGAATTAAAATAACTTCAATAGAAACAAATATAATACCTATAATTATTTAATGTATTTGCCAAAAAGGAGAAAGAAATGAAAGTAGCAGTTATTGGGCTATCTTGTTTAATGTTTAGCCTAGCATTAGTTGGATGTGGTGGGAAAAACGACGAAGGCAAGACCTATCATTGGTCAAAAGTTCACGGTGTTTTAGAAGATTGTCGTGGTGTAATGAATAAATCGCAACAATGTAATACTAATTCCAATAATCAACAATATCTATTTAAAGTCGATAAATACTAATATGAGTGCATGGCTTATTTACGCATTACTTTCTGCTATTACTGCGGCAAGTGTAGCTATTTTAGGGAAAATAGGTTTACAGCATCTTGATGCTAACACCGCAACTGCAATTCGTGCCGTTGTAATGGCCATTTTTTTAGTCGGTGTGGTTGTTGTTCAAGGTAAATTAAATCTCATCAACACTTTTTTTAATGATAAAAAGGCATTACTTATTATTGCGCTAAGCGGTATTGCAGGTGCGTTATCTTGGCTATTTTACTTTATGGCGATCAAAGAAGGCAAGGTGTCGCAAGTTGCGCCAATTGACAAATTAAGCGTAGTTTTTGCTGTTGTGTTTGCCGTTGTTTTATTTGGTGAAAAGATCTCGTTGTTAGCAGGGATTGGCGTTGCCATGATTGCGGCAGGGGCGATATTGGTTGCACTATTTTGATATTAAATAGTGCATTAACCTGAACCTAGGCTACTTTAATAGCGCATTGAATAGCTCAACAGTAACAAGTTCACCTTTAGCTACATTGCCTCGTTCTTGTTCAAGCACAATAAAACAGTTTGCTTGATTAAATGACTGAGTAATATGCGAACCTTGCGCTCCAGTTATACTTACTTCTAATTCGCCCTGTGCATTGATTTGCAGCATACCACGTTGAAAGTCTAACCTACCGACAGTCTTTTTAAGATTTGTTGCTGTTTTAACTTTAAAGCTAAAATCCATGGATGAATATTCAAGCCCTGAAAGCGCCAAAATCAAAGGTTGCACTAATTGGTAAAATGTCACCAAGGTCGAAACGGGATTACCAGGTAAACCACAAAATAGTGCATTGCCAATTTTGCCAAAGGCAAAAGGCTTTCCTGGTTTCATTGCAATCTTCCAAAAATTGATTTGTCCTAATGTTTCAAGTGCAGTTTTGGTATAATCAGCGTCACCGACGGATACGCCTCCACTTGTTATCACCAAGCCAGCTTGACTTGATGCAGTTATTAACGCTTTTTTGATTTCGGTAAGATCATCAGCAATAATACCGAGATCAATAACCTCACAGTTAAGTTTGGTTAATAATAATTTTAGTGTGAAGCGGTTGCTGTCATAAATAGCGCCATTGCCAGATAATGGCTGACCAATGGGGGTTAATTCATCACCCGTTGATAAGATGGCTACCTTTAATTTTTTAAAGACAACAAGATCACTAATGCCTAATGTTGCAAGTGTCGATAGTGTTGGTATCGTTAATTTAGTCCCTTTTTTGACTGTGATCGCACCTTTTTTAACATCTTCACCTATACGACGAATATTATCGCCAGCTTTTACGTTACTTAAAAAGGTAATCCCTAGATCAGATTTTTCGGTCTGCTCCTGCATAACAACCGCATCGGCATCATTTGGCACTGGAGCTCCTGTCATAATGCGTAAACAAGTGCCTTGTGGCCAATGAAGATTGTTTATATCATCACCTGCAAAAATAGCACCAGCCAGTGGCAACAATTTTGATTGTTTAAAATCTGCTAACCGAACCGCATAACCATCCATAGCTGAATTATCAAAACTAGGTACATTAATAGGGGAAATTACAGGTTCAGCGGTAATCCTTTCTAATGCATCAAATAACGTAACTTTTTCACTATGCAGCGATTTTATGGTTGATGCGCTTTGAAGTAGTTGTTGCTTGGCTTGTTGAAAAGTGAGTAACATAAAAGTGGGCTGTCCTTATATTTACCAATCTATTATTGGTTCAGTTGACAAAAAGTTTCAGGTAACACTACGTTTAAGTAAAAAAATAAATTTTATATCAATATTAATTAGTTATTATGGATATCAATATAACAACGTCGCCAAAAGGCGACGTAAAATAATCAACTATACATTAAATAAGAAGTTCATAATATCGCCATCTTGCACGATATAATCTTTACCTTCAGCACGCATTTTGCCAGCCTCTTTAGCTCCTTGTTCACCGCCGTATTTAATAAAATCATCAAAAGCAATGGTTTGCGCACGAATAAAGCCTTTTTCAAAATCGGTATGAATTTTGCCTGCTGCTTGAGGGGCGGTATCGCCAACCGAAATTGTCCATGCACGAACTTCTTTTACGCCTGCGGTAAAATAAGTTTGCAGATTAAGTAAGCTATAGCCAGCACGAATTACACGATTTAAGCCTGGTTCGGTTAAACCTAAATCTTGCATAAACTCATCACGATCGGCATCATCAAGTTCAGCAAGTTCTGCTTCAATTGCAGCACAAACAGGTACGACAACAGCTTTTTCTTGTTCTGCTATTGCTTTTACTTTATCTAAATAAGGGTTATTTTCAAAACCATCTTCATTCACATTAGCGATATACATTGTTGGTTTTAATGTTAAAAAACTAAGGTATTTGATGGCTTCAAGTTCTTCTTTGCTAAGATCTAATAAGAGTAGCTTTTTGCCTTGCTCAAGATGAGGTAAACACTTTTCAAGGATTTCCACTTCAAATTTGGCGTCTTTATCACCACCTTTAGCGCGTTTTTGTTGGCGAGTTATTGCTCGTTCACACGCTTCAAGATCGGCTAATGCTAGCTCGGTATTGATAATTTCGATATCTTCAGCAGGATCGATTTTACCCGCAACGTGGACAATGTTCTCGTTTTCAAAGCAACGCACTACATGACCGATAGCTTCTGTTTCACGAATATTAGCTAAAAATTGATTTCCTAAACCTTCGCCTTTTGATGCGCCTTTAACAAGCCCAGCAATATCAACAAATTCCATGGTAGTAGGTAATGTGCGTTGTGGTTTAACAATTTTAGCTAACTCATCTAAACGGGGATCGGGCATTGGTACAACCCCAGTATTTGGCTCGATAGTACAAAACGGAAAATTAGCCGCTTCAATGCCAGCTTTAGTTAGTGCGTTAAAAAGTGTTGACTTACCTACATTCGGTAATCCGACAATCCCACATTTAAATCCCATACTGTTTGTTACCTTTTTTGTTTTAAAATATCTTAAAAATAAGGGGCGATTATATACTAAATTGCGCTATTTGTGCTAATCTTCTTATCAATAAATCAACCGATAATTAGGGCGTGTTGATCTTTCGTGATTATTTTTTATACGGCATGATGTGAGTTATAATGATTCTGCAAAAAACAACCATAACTCGATTCATCATGCCAAGAACAATGCTAACAGATAAATGGTGGGAAAAGCCACTACAAATAATGAAAAATACCGGCCGAGTTTATAATAAATCCGGGCATCGGATGACGTTTGAGGGGATCCTTTTCCGAATGAGAACCGGCATTCCTTGGCGAGATTTGCTAGAAGAGTTTGGTGAATGGAGCACCGTCTATAGACGATTTAATTTGTGGTCTAAAAAAGGAATATTAGTTGATATTTTCAAACATTTATCACAACTAGCGGATTTTGAATGGGTGTTCCTAGATGGCTCGATTATCTGGGCTCATCAACATAGTACAGGCGCTGCAACGGAGCATTCCGAGCAAATAGGTCAGAGCTGTGGTTGTCATTCAACTAAAATTCATCTTGCGGTTGATAGTGGTGGTTTGCCTATTTGTTTTGAGCTTTCTGAAGGACAACGACATGATATCACTTATGCAGAAAACCTAGTTGAAAAGCTCGATGAAGTCAATACAGTGATAGCCGATAAAGGTTATGACAGCGAG
>NZ_LZHA01000042.1:0-70990 GCF_001690335.1 Gilliamella sp. Gris1-4
AATAAAGCTAAATATTGCAGCTAAAATAATATTGCGAATAGCTTGTTTAAACCATAAAAGAGGTATACAAACAACCAAAAGTAATAAATAAGCCGAGAAAAAATGCCCCAATACAGCAAATATTGAAAATGCCACACTCGGCCAATTAAATGATGCCTCGGGGACAAGAAAGAAACGAATTGATAGTATTGATGAAATAAATAGATTAATTAAGGCAAAATAGTATAATTTTTTCATAGTGTTAAGTAAGTTATTAATTCATTATAATAAGAATTTTACTGTATTTTATATTGAAACATAGTCTTTCCTGAAACTTTTTAATAAACTAGTACTAAAAAAATACGATTCTAATAAAATTTTAACAAAAAAGGCTCAATTTAGAGCCCTTTTAGTTGAATTAAATGCAATTATCGACGATCTGCAAAAATTCTTAACAACATAATGAATAAGTTAATAAAATCAAGATAAAGGGTTAGTGCACCTAAAACAACAAATCTCCTAAACATATTAGGATCATCCTGCGATAATTGATCGCCAAATTCTTTCAGGTTTTGCGTATGATAAGCTGTTAATCCAGCAAAAACAAATACACCAATATACGTAATAGCCCACATCAACGGCTGGCTTTGCATGAAGATATTAACGAGCGAAGCGATTATAATACCCACTAATCCCATAAATAAAAAGCTTCCAAAACCAGACAAATCACGTTTAGTGGTATAACCATAAAGAGCCAAAGCTGCAAACATTCCAGCTGTAATAAAAAATACACTTGCTATTGATGATGAAGTATAAACAATAAAATAAATCGAAAATGTGCAACCATTTAAAACCGAATAAAACATGAATAATGTTGTCGCAACAGCTCCAGAAAGGCGATTAATCAATGCAGAAATGGCAATAACTAAAGCAAATTCAGCAATAAGTAACACCCACATACCTTGATATAAAACGTTCAAAAGCGCATAGTTATTGGATGCAAACCAAGCAACTAGGGCTGTTAAAAGCAATCCGACGGCATCCAACCATAAACATGACTAATATATGTTTGCATGCGATTACTAGATTGTTCAATAATCGAGCCATTAGGTGAATTATTTCTCATTAATTACCTCTAGTTAAAAAAGAATGACATAACTTAATATCATTATATACTAAATAAATACTAATACCATTTTCTCAATGTTTCTTTATCTGTTTTTTTTGCTTCAACCCAAGTTTCGCCTTGGGGCGTTCGTTCTTTTTTCCAAAAAGGCGCTTCGTTCTTTAATACATCCATAATGAACTCTACTGCTGCAAACGCATCTGAACGATGTGCGCTACTTGCTCCCACAAAGACAATCTTTTCATTTGCGATAATTTCACCTACTCGATGAATTACCGCAACTCGACTTAATTGCCACCGCTCTCTAGCTTGGGCTATGATATTAGCTAAGACTTTCTCTGTCATTCCTGCATAATGTTCTAAAAATAAGCTTATCGTTTGTTTTTCATTACTACGAACTTTGCCCATAAAAGAGACAACAGCACCATCTTGTGGTAATTGTGAAAGCCAATCGTTTAACTTATTAACATCAATCGGCTGCTCACTAACATTGATAAGATCCATAATGTTATCCACCTGTTACTGGAGGAAAGAAAGCGATTTCATCGCCTTCTTTCACAATATAATCAAAATCAACCAACGTTTGATTTACAGCACATAAAACAGAGTTTTCCTTAAACGCCAAAAACCATTGTTCACCACGCTCACTTAACTGATCGATAAGATAGGAAACTGAAAGTTGATTAGCATCTAACATAACACTCTCAGTCCCAACTAATTCTCTAATTTGAGCGAAAAAAATAACTTTATTCATCTTCTATCTATTAAACCTTTTGGGCAATAAAGTCCCCTGACCTACCACCACTTTTCGTCAACAATCTTACTTGAGAAATCACCATATCTTTTTGAACCGCTTTGCACATGTCGTAAATGGTTAATGCTGCAATAGATGCGGCAACCATTGCTTCCATTTCAACTCCTGTTTGCCCATTCAATCGACAAAACGATTGAACTCGGACACAATTTTTTATTTGATCTACTTCAATGTTGATTTCAATTTTACTCAAAAAAAGTGGATGACAAAGGGGAATAAGATCCCAAGTCTTTTTAGCAGCTTGAATCCCTGCAATTCTCGCTGTTGCAAAAACATCGCCTTTATGATGTTTACCCTCAATAATCATCTTCAGTGTTTCAGCATTCATTAAAACTAATGACTCAGCTCTTGCTTCGCGTGTTGTTATTAGTTTTTCTGAGACATCAACCATATAGGCTTCACCTCGCTGATTAATGTGCGAAAATGATTCACTCATCCTTTAATCCTTACTATTTTATTAATCATCAATTTTTACCAAGATAGCAAATTTTATTAATAGTTACTACTAATCCTTTTTAAGCTATTGATGTAATAAATCTAGATGAATAAAAACTAGATTGTTTTTATAACTTTTGCGGGTTATGTAAAAACTGCGTACAATATAGCTTTATATAAATTATAATACCTGTGATTTTTTAATGCTTATCGCTCATATAGCCTTACCGGTACCACTTTACCAAATATTTGATTATCAATTAACCAAACCAGCTCAAGTTGGAATGCGGGTTAAAGTTCCTTTTGGTAAACGTGACGCAATAGGAATTATTGTTAGTATTGACGAAAAAACCGAATTTGATATTGAAAGCTTAAAAACGATTACAACTGTTATTGATACTGAACCTGTTTTTACGCCTTCTATTTGGCGGTTGTTAAACTGGGCTGCTAGTTATTACCATTATCCTATTGGCGAAGTTCTTTTTCATTCTATACCTGTTTTATTACGACAAGGGCGAAAAGCAATCAAGGAAGACACCAAACGATGGCAATTAACTCAATTGGGTAAAAATATTGATTTAAAATCATTATCACGGACTCCGAAACAAAAATTATTATTATCATCATTCAGAAATAATACCCCTTCTGAAAATGAAGTAAGTAGTACTATCTATCAAAAATTACAGAAAAAAAATCTTATAGAACAAGTAAACTATCAATCAGATAGTATTCAATGGCAAACCAATTTTTCAACAAATACTAGTTTAATTCAGTTAAATAAAGAGCAGACCTATGCTATAGAAACAATCAACAAAAAAAATCATCAATTTGAAGTATTTTTATTAGAAGGAGTGACTGGATCGGGTAAAACAGAAGTATATTTAAATATACTATCTAATATATTAGCTACAGGTAAGCAAGCATTAGTACTAGTTCCAGAAATTGGGTTAACACCACAAACAATTGGACGTTTCAAAAAACGCTTTAATGCGCCAATTGATATTTTGCACTCAGGATTAACGGATAAACAAAGACTCACTGTTTGGCTAAGAAGTAAACATGGTGAAAATGCTATTGTTGTTGGCACTCGCTCATCACTTTTTACTCCTTTTAAAGACTTAGGAATGATTATTATTGATGAAGAGCATGATAGTTCCTATAAACAACAAGAAGGTTGGCGTTATAATGCCCGAGATTTAGCAATTATTCGAGCAAAATTTAACAATGTTCCAATTGTTTTAGGCTCCGCAACACCGTCGCTTGAAACACTCAATAATATACAAAATCACAAATACCATTTATTACAATTAACCGAAAGAGCCGGTAATGCAATGCTAGCCAAACAGTCAATTTTGGATCTGCGTGGGTTAGTACTTACTGCAGGTTTATCTCAACCATTAATTGAACAAATAAAAAAACATTTATCTAATAATAATCAGGTAATGCTATTTTTAAATCGCCGAGGCTTTTCACCATTGTTAATATGCCATGACTGTGGATGGATTGCTGAATGTCCTCGCTGTGATAGACCTTATACACTACATCAAAAACAACACAAACTTATATGTCATTATTGTGATACACCGAGGACGATTCCTAAACAATGCCCAAAATGTGGATCAACTCATTTAATGCCTATTGGATTTGGAACAGAACAACTTGAACAACAACTTGAAATCCTTTTTCCTAATATTAAAATTAGTCGCATTGATCGAGACACAGTGAGTAAAAAAGGCGCGTTAGATAACTATTTACAAAGTATTCAACAAGGTGGCGCACACATTTTAGTTGGCACGCAAATTTTAGCTAAAGGGCATCATTTCCCTGATGTAACTTTAGTTGGAATTGTCGATGTTGATGGGGCATTATTCTCAAGTGATTTTAGGGCAACTGAGCGATTTGCCCAAATTTATACTCAAGTATCTGGAAGAGCCGGTCGTGAAACTAAAGCAGGACAAGTTATTTTACAAACTTATCATCCAGATCACCCTTTACTCAATATTTTACTAACTCAAGGTTATGAAAAATTTGCCAAATTAACGTTACAAGAACGGCAACATACACAATTACCTCCGTTTAGTTACCAAACATTAATTCGTGCAGCTGATCGTAACAATCATTACGCTCCAGTATTCTTACAGCATGTGCATGATTGGTTAAAAGAACATAGCAATAATACTTTATGGCAGCTGGGACCAATGCCTGCAAGTCAACCAAAGAAAGCAGGATATCATCGTTGGCAATTACTACTTCAACACACAAGTAGGCAACAATTACAGAAAATTTTGGATCAACTATTAATAGTAATAGGAAAATGGAGTGAAACATCAAAAGTAAGATGGAGCATTGATGTTGATCCTATTGATAATTAGATTGATATTATCTCCACCAATAATTAATTAGTGGAGATAATAAATTATAATATTATTTTACCAGCGTTTTTATCCAATGTTGCCTGCCCAATACCTGAAACTTCTTTTAATTGCTCAACTGAAACAAAAGGACCAAACTTTTCTCGGTATTCTATTATCTTCTGAGCTTTACTTGTCCCAATCCCTGTTAATACTTTTGATAATTCTTCTGCTGTTGCAGTATTAATGTTTACTTGAATAACTTGTTTCTGTTCCTGTTTAACAGGTGTGTGTGCTTCAGAAACCGAATTAGCAAAACTTATGTTCGAAAAAATAAGACTTGATAACATAATACATAATAGTGAAAATACTTTCATTTGATTAACCTCATAAAATAGTTCCGCAAGTAAATTTGCTTTATAACTATCTCACTTAATCAAATAAAAAAATTTCATTAATAATAAAAATGAGAAAAGCCACTAAAGTGGCTTTTCTTTTTTTCAATTATTTCAACTAATTTGGGAGCTAAATCACAAATTAGAATCCGGCATAATTTCTATCTTAGCTTTAGAGCGTATGTCAGCAGCGAGATAATAATGCGTATTACTAATGAATAACGGTAACAACTTAGAAGAAATATCTTCATATTCTGTTGGGGTATCCACCTTAGTTAGCACAACAATATAAGCATTTTTATCATCGATAAATTCCGCACCAAAAACAGACTTTTTTGATGGTGATGGATTTAAATTAAATACCATATTAACAACTTTTGGGTCAAGTTCGGTTGAATTTCGATTCAAAGTGTATCTTTTGGCAAACTGAACATTTTTAGCTTGTCCTGTTTCATTTAATTGAGCCAATATATTATCAACACTAGATTTAAACTGGTTTTGAGCCATTTTTGCATAGAGTTTTTTATGAATTTCATTTTTCACCTCATCAAACGGCGCAACACCTTCAGGACGATAATCAATTGTCTGTACAACAAAATCATACTTGCCATAATTTCTTTCAGCTATTATTAAATCAGAAATTTTTCCTGTTGCTTTACCATCAACTATCATTTCTTCACTAAAGACTACGTCGCTAACCTCAGGATGAGTAGTTATTCCAAATCTATCATTGAAAAATATCCAATCAGAGGTATTTACTTCTAGTCCAACTTTCTTCGCAAGCTCTTCAATAGTTTTTGGAGAATCATTTAATGCAGTTTTAATTTTATTTTCTTCAGCGTCCAAAGTTTGCTGTATTTTTTGTTTTGTCAGTTTTGAGTCAATTTGATACTTCGCAAAATCAAAATCCATAACCTTAGAAGGCTGTATACCATCTAATTTAACAATTGCATAACCGCCATCAACTTTAATCGGTGATGAAATTTTCCCTACTTTTTTCAACTGGGCATCTTTAAAAACTTGAGGTAAAGAATTATCATCAGCAAACCACCCTAATGAACCATTTTTACCATATGGAGAAATATCATGATTTTGATTAATAGTTTTAGCAAAATTATCAAAATCAGCCCCAGAAGAAAGATCTTTTGCAATTTTATTAGCTTGTTGTTCATCAGTAACAAAAATTACACTATAGGCTCTCTTAGCTGGATATGAATAAGTTTTAATATTTTTATTATACTCATTCTTAATCTCATCTTCAGTGACGTTAACTGTTTTTCTTATAACATCTTCTGATACAAAAATATATTTAACTTTTACTCTCTCTTTCCTAAAAAATTCTTTTAAATTTTCGTTATAATATTTTTGTTCATCATCTATCGTGATATTTGCTTCATCAATATCACTTATTGAAGTATTAACTGAAGTAGCATATACGCTTCTAGTTTGATTTTTAAGTGAAGATATTTCAGAATCAATTGGCAAAACAAAACTGCTATTTGTCAAAGCATTAATCACCTGTTGTTGCTGCAATACAGTTCTTATAATTTCGGCATAAGTATCTGGAGTGATACTATTTTCAGCTAGAAGGCTTAAATATTTTTGATTATCAAATTTACCATTTATAAAAAACTCTCTTTGTTTTTTAATAAACTTTTTAATTTGATCATTACTGGCGGTAACACCAATATTTTTAGAAAATTTATAAGCTAAATAATTATCAATTTGATTTGATAATACACCTCGACGAACCTGTTTTATGAAAGAACTATCCCCTCCAGCATTATTTGTTGCTAGTCTAGCTTGAGCTTCAAATTCGGATCGACTAATACCGTCACCATCAACTTTTGCGATGTATTCTTGTTCATCTCGTACACTTCCACTGCTACCAAAGCCTAAAAATCCGACGCCAGTGAAAATAAAACATAAAATAATTATTGCAAAAATAATCTTAACAACAATATTATTTGCTGCTATTCGGACTGTCTCCATCATTTATTGCGATTCTCCATACTAAATGTTGAATTGTAAAAGTATAGCATATTTAACTAAATTGGCTATTATCCAATATGTTTTGCACCACAAAAAAAAGATCAACATAAAGTTGATCTTTTTTTAAACTAATAAATAATTAATTCAATCTGACAGAATGTTCTTCTCTATTTTTTAATTTCTTAATGGCTTTTTTAGCCGGTTGCTTTAATTTCAGCTTTTCATCTATTGGTTCAATGCCAAATGGATTATTTTGTAGCGCAACTGTAAGAACTTCATCGATCCATTTTACTGGATGTATATCAATTTCAGATTTTACATTGTCTGGAATTTCTTCCAAGTCTTTAACATTATCCATTGGAATTAATACGGTTTTAATTCCACCTCGGTGTGCAGCTAATAACTTCTCTTTTAATCCACCGATAGGTAAAACTTCTCCACGTAAAGTTATTTCTCCGGTCATAGCAACATCAGAACGAACAGGATTCCCCGTTAACGTTGAAATTAGTGAAGTACACATTGCAATACCTGCGCTAGGACCATCCTTTGGCGTTGCTCCATCAGGCACATGTACATGGATATCGCGTTTTTCATAAAAATCACTATTAATACCCAATTTTTCTGCACGAGATCGAACAACTGTCAACGCCGTTTGAATCGACTCTTGCATTACATCACCTAATGAACCAGTGTAAGTCAATTTTCCTTTACCTAGTACACTTACTGATTCAATAGTAAGTAAGTCTCCACCAACTTCTGTCCACGCAAGACCAATAACCTGACCGATGCGGTTTTCGTTATCTGCTTTACCGTAATCAAAACGCTGTATTCCCAAGAAATCTTTTAAGTTATCTTGTGTTACCGTTACTTTTTTCAATTTGCTATTTAATGCTAATTGCTTAACAACTTTACGACAAATTTTTGCGATTTCTCTTTCTAAGTTTCTAACCCCAGCTTCACGCGTATAATAACGTATGATACCAATAATGGCTGAATCATCAATACTAATTTCTTTTGATTTTAAACCATTATTTTCTATCTGCTTAGCAATTAAGTGTTGCTTTGCTATATTCAACTTTTCATCTTCTGTATAACCAGAAAGGCGAATAACTTCCATTCGATCCAATAATGGCGCAGGAATATTCATAGAATTAGCAGTTGCAACAAACATCACATCAGATAAATCGTAGTCAACTTCTAAATAATGGTCACTGAAAGCATTATTTTGTTCTGGATCAAGTACTTCTAATAAAGCTGATGCTGGATCACCACGCATATCCGATGCCATCTTATCTATTTCATCCAATAAAAATAACGGGTTTTTAACTCCCACTTTAACCATACGCTGAATTAATTTACCCGGCATCGAACCAATGTAAGTACGCCTATGTCCGCGTATCTCAGCCTCGTCGCGCACGCCACCAAGTGCCATTCGTATATACTGACGTCCTGTTGCTTTAGCTATTGATTGGCCAAGTGATGTTTTCCCTACCCCTGGAGGACCAACTAAACATAAAATTGGACCTTTAACTTTATTGACACGACCTTGAACTGCTAAATATTCCAAGATTCTATCTTTTACTCGCTCAAGTCCATAATGATCTTTATCTAATACTCTTTGTGCAACTTCAATATCCTTTTTAACTTTGCTCCGCTTAAACCAAGGAACTTGAAGCATCCAATCAATATAACCTCGAACAACCGTTGCTTCAGCAGACATTGCTGGCATCATTTTAAGTTTATTAAGCTCAGCTAATGCTTTGTCTGTAGCTTCTTTTGGCATTTTAGCTTTAGTAATTTTTTCTTTTAATTCTTCATATTCATCAGGCTTATTGTCTATATCGCCTAACTCTTTATGAATCGCTTTAATTTGCTCATTAAGGTAATATTCCTTTTGAGCTTTTTCCATTTGCTGTTTAACTCGTTGTCGAATATTTTTTTCAACTTGTAATAAATCAATTTCTGATTCCATCAAGGAAATAAGCAATTCAAAACGTTTTACAAGATTTGCTGTTACTAAAATCTCTTGTTTTTGTTCAACTTTTAAAAAAAGAGTAGCAGCAATAGAGTCTGCTAAACGTGATGGTTCTTTAAGAAGACGTATAGAATCAACAACTTCTTGAGTTACTTTTTTGTTAAGTTTTGAGTATTCATCAAAGTTAGATAAAGTTAAGCGTATCATAGCTTCACTTATATCAGTGGCTTTTTTAATTTCACTTAATGTCTTAACTTTGGCAATAAAAAATTCATTGTTTTTATGCTCAACAATGTCGGTCATTTTTGCTCTTTCAACACCTTCAACAAGAACTTTTACTGTCCCATCAGGTAATTGAAGTAACTGTAAAACATTAGCCATTGTTCCAACATTATATAAATCATCTATATCAGGATCATCTTGAGAAGGATTTTTTTGGGTTACAAGGAAAACTTGCTTATCCATTTCCATTGCACCTTCTAGGCAACGTATTGATTTACTTCTACCAACAAAGAGAGGAATCACCATATGTGGAAATACAACAACATCACGCAATGGTAAAATAGGCATAATCATTTGTTTAGTTCGTTTTATTTTCATTTTATTCTCTCTAGTAGTACAAACCCATTAGGTAAATATTGGGGTTGTTTTTAGATATTCAAGCCTATCTTTTTGTTTGAACATACACTAATTCTAGAACATCTTGGCTATATTCATGGAAACTTTGCTTTAATATTAATTTTAAGTATAGCCCTTGCCATCATATTTATGATGGCAAATATTTATTTCAAGCAGACATTTCAGCATCTTCACGCTGGATTAATTTGGGCGCTAGAGATTGTTCAACAGTTTCTTTTTCTACAACTACTTTATTAATGGTATTCATTGATGGTAAGTCATACATTGTATCTAATAATATATTTTCCACAATTGAACGCAACCCCCTCGCACCGGTTTTCCGTTGCATCGCTTTTATAGCTATGGCATCTAAAGCTTCTTTTGTAAACTCAAGTTCAACACCATCAAGCTTGAACAATGTTTGAAATTGTTTAGTTAAAGCATTTTTAGGTTCAGTTAGAATATTAATTAAAGCATTTTTATCTAATTCAGATAATGTTCCAATGACAGGTAACCTTCCAATAAACTCAGGAATTAAACCAAACTTAACCAAGTCTTCTGCCTCAATTTGTGCTAATAGCTCCGACTCAGAAAGTCTATTTTTGGTACTTTTCACATCGGCCCCAAAACCTATTCCTGTATTAATAGATACACGATTTTCAATGACTTTATCCAAGCCACTAAATGCTCCGCCACAAATGAATAAAATTTTTGAAGTATCAACCTGTAAAAATTCCTGTTGAGGATGTTTTCGCCCACCTTTTGGCGGAACTGAAGCAATAGTACCTTCAATAATTTTTAATAAAGCTTGTTGAACACCTTCACCAGATACATCTCTAGTAATAGATGGATTATCCGATTTTCGTGAAATTTTATCAATTTCATCAACGTAAATAATACCCCTCTGAGCTTTTTCAACATCATAATCGCAATTCTGTAATAACTTTTGAATGATATTTTCTACATCTTCACCAACATAACCGGCTTCAGTTAATGTTGTTGCATCGGCCATAGCAAAAGGTACATCTAAAAAACGGGCCAATGTTTCAGCTAATAACGTTTTACCACTACCAGTAGGCCCTATAAGCAGTATATTACTCTTGCCTAATTCAACATCATCACTACGACTAGCATGATTACGTAAACGCTTGTAATGATTATAAACGGCAACAGATAAAACTTTTTTGGCTCGTTCTTGACCAATTACATATTCATCAAGATGTTCCCTAATTTCATGTGGTGTCGGTAATGGCTTACTAATAAACTCTTCATGAGAAAGAAAACTTTTTTTCTCCTCTTTTAAAATATCATTACATAATCCTATACATTCATTACAAATATAAATAGATGATGGACCAGCAATAAGTTTACGGACTTCATGCTCACTTTTACCACAAAAAGTACAATAGAGTAATTTTTCTGAACTTTCTTTATTCACGTTTATCACCTACCCAACATTAAGATCGTTTATTATATATGGCATCAACTAAACCATATTCAACCGCTTTATCGGCAGACATAAAATTATCACGATCGGTATCTTTTTCAATCACACTAATATCTTGACCTGTGTGCATTGCTAAAATACTATTTAGACGATTTTTTACCTGTAAAATCTCTTGTGCGTGTATTTGAATATCTGAAGCCTGTCCTTGAAAACCACCTAATGGTTGATGAATCATTACACGAGCATTAGGCAAGCAATAACGTTTACCTTTAGCACCGGCTGTTAAAAGTAATGAACCCATTGAACATGCTTGCCCTAAACAAATTGTGCTAACATCTGGTTTTATAAATTGCATGGTATCATAAATTGCCATACCTGCTGTAACAACCCCACCAGGAGAATTAATATACAAATAGATATCTTTATCAGGATTTTCAGCTTCTAGAAATAACATTTGAGCAATAATAAGGTTTGCCATATTATCTTCAACTTGACCTGTCAAAAATATAACTCGCTCTTTTAATAGTCGTGAGTAAATATCATAAGCACGTTCACCCCGAGAGCTTTGTTCAACGACCATTGGAATAACACCCATATATGATTCTAAAGGCATTTTTATCTCCTAATTAACAAAATAGCCCAAACAGATAATACTTATTTGGGCTTTAAGTGATCTTTTTTTGATTAAATGAAAAATCTGATAGATTAAGCTATTTGCTGATTCATCAATTCAGAAAATGAATAATTCTTTTCTGTTACTTTTGCACTAGCTAACAAAAGATCTACAACTTGATCTTCTAATGCAACAGCTCGCATATTTTCCATTGCTTTTTTATCTTTACGATAATATTCTAAAACTTCCTTCGGATCTTCATATGCGGTTGCAATTTCATCGATTAACGCTTGAACGCGTGATTCATCAGCAGTTAATTTATTACTTTCAATGATTTCACTAAACAATAGACCTGTAGTAACACGTTTTTTAGCTTCAGCTTCAAATAATTCTTTAGGTAATTCCATACCTTGTTTAACATTACCACCAAAACGAGATAATGCTTGTTGACGCAATACATCAACTTCTCGGTCAATTAATGCCACTGGTACATCAATTTCATTATTTTTAACTAAACCATCAATAGCTTGTGTTTTAACTTTATTACGAATTGTTGCGTTAAGTTCCCTTGTCATATTTTTACGAACTTCAGCTCGCAAACTTTCAACGGTACCATCTACAATACCAAACCGTTTAACAACATCTTCTGTAAGTTCAGGTAATTCAAGTTCTTCAACCTTTTTAAGTGTAGATGCGAATACAGCAGGTTTACCTTTAAGGTTTTCAGCATGATAGTTTTCAGGAAAAGTAACATTAATATCAAATTTATCACCTGCTTTATGACCAATAATAGCATCTTCAAAACCAGGGATCATACGACCTTGTCCTAGCACTAATGCAAAATCATTAGCCTTGCCACCTTCGAACTCAGCACCATCAACTTGACCAACAAAATCCAAAGTAACACGATATTGCTCTTCAGCTGCTTTTTCAACTTCTTTCCAAGTACCTTGTTGCTTACGTAATGTTTCAATCATTGTTTCAATATCTGCATCAGCAACTTGTGCAATTGGTTTTTCAACTTCAATTTTGTCTAAATTTTCAACTTTTATTTCTGGGTAAACTTCAAATTCAACTGTAAATGTATAGTCTTCGCCATTCTTATATTCCTTTGGAGTATAAGTAGGAGCTCCGGCTGGATTTAATTTTTCTTGAATAATTGCATCAACAAAATTTCGTTGCATTAAGTCGCTTAAAGCATCTTGTAAAATAGAAGCACCATAACGTTGTTCAACAATTTTTAAGGGCACTTTCCCTTTACGAAAACCGTCAATACGTACTTTTTTTGCTGTATTAATAAGCTCTTTATCAACTGCTTTTGTAATATCTTCAGCTTTAATTGTGATAGATAAACGTCGACCTAACCCTTGTGTTGTTTCTACCGAAACTTGCATCTTTATACCTCGAAATTATTGAATATTAGTTGCCCATAATTATATAAAAATGATAATTGAGCTAAAAATTAAAAAATAGGCATGCATTATACCGACCGTAATCGTCTACGTCGAGACATTTAATAGTTTCTTCTCAAGCGCTTTCAAGCGTTTATTCATTTCATCAATATGCAAAACTAATGATGCCGTTTTTCGCCATACTTTGTTTTCTTGCAATGGAATACCTGATGAATAAACACCGGGCTGTTTAATTGGGCGCATTACCATACCCATTCCTGTTACCGTAACTTGATCACATATTTCCATATGTCCGTTAATAACACTTGCACCACCAATCAAACAATGTCGACCAATAGTTAAACTTCCAGCCATAATAACGCCGCCAGCAACTGCTGTATGATCTCCAATTACATCGTTATGAGCAATCTGACATTGATTGTCAATAATAACACCATTACCAATAATAGTATCATCAAGTGCACCACGATCGATTGTTGTTGAAGCTCCAATTTCAACATTATCACCAATAATAACTCGTCCTAATTGAGGTATTTTAACCCACTTACCTTTATTATTAGCATAACCAAACCCATCTGCACCAATCACAGTCCCTGACTGAACTAAGCAATTTTCTCCAATAACACAATTGTGATAAACAGAGACATTAGCCCATAATTTTGTACCCGCACCAATTGTTGTATTTTTTCCAACAAAACACCCTGCACCAATAATGCAATTATCTCCTAATATCACACCACTTTCGATAACGGCATTAGCACCAATAGCAACATTACTGCCTAATCGAGCTGTCGAATCAATCACTGCCGATGTTGCTATATCTTTGGCGGGAGTAGGTGTTGTATCGAGGCATTGAGCTAATTTTGCATATGCTAGGTATGGATCTTTTACTATCAGAGCTGCACCATACCAATACTTCAGGCTTTCTTCTGTCATTACCACAGCAGAAGCATTGCATTCTAATAAATTATTTTGTAACTTTTTATCAGACAAAAATGTGATTTGACCTGATACTGCACTTTTCATTGATGCTATACCAGTGATGGCTAAATTACCATCACCATGTAACTTAGCATCTAGTTGCTTAGCCAACTGCTCTAAACGAAAGGAAAACATTATTTTTTAACCTGTTCCAGTACTTTATCTGAAATATTAACTGCATCTGAAGCAGACAGTACTGTTTCAGCATTTAAGATAATATCGTATTTTTCTATTTCAACAATATCTTTTACAGCTTCTTGGATTTTAGTTAATAATTTGCCAAATTCTTCTTTTTGGCGTTTCTGATAATCTGCAGAAAATGCCTTAGCTTTATTTTCAAAATCAGAAATTGTCTTATTTAATTTACTTTTTTCAGAAGAAGATAATGTTAAACCATCTTTTTTTAGACGGGCAGCCGCTTCACTAGCCCTTTTTTCATCAGCTTGTAACGACTTAGCTCTCGCTTCAAATTCACTATCTAATGCTTTAGCGACAGATTCTCGTTGAGGCATGCGTTGTAATACTGACATAACATCAACTACTCCAATTTTAACTTCAGCATTTGCAAAACTTGAAAAAAGCAATGCTAGACTAACACCAAGAACAGATATAATTTTTTTCACTTTAATCACCTATTTATTTTTATTTATAACATGGAATTACCATGTAGAACCTATATTAAATTGGAACTGTTGCGCTGAATCGCCATCATATTTCTTAAATGGTTGAGCGTAAGAAAATACCAAAGGACCTAATGGCGACATCCATTGTACTGCAAGTCCAGCGGACATTCTAATATCTGATGGAGAACTATAATCAGGGATATTATTTCCTTTTAAGTTCCATTCGCTATCCCATACAGTACCAGCATCAAAAAATAGTGATGTTCTAATGTTATCAGCATATTTCTCACTAGCAAATGGAGTCGGAATAATCAACTCAGAACTTGCAAAGGCTATAGCATTACCACCTACTGCATCTTTTGATCTTGCACATCCAGATGTATTATCTAAACTATCACAAACTCCACTTTTATTAAGATACACAGCTTTAGGGCCAACAGTATTTGATTTAAATCCACGTAGCACTGACGCGCCACCTGCATAAAAATTTTCGTAGAAAGGTAGCTCTTTACCACCTAACCCACCGCCATAACCTAATCGAGCTCGAGTTAAAAATATCCACTTATGGTCATTATCGATAGGATAATAATAAGAAGCATCTGAAACCAGCTTATAGAACCTATTATCAAATAATGGCGCAGTAACTTTAGCACTAGCGGTCATTTTGAGCCCATCGGTAGGGAAAAATCCACGATCTAAAGAGTTATATGTCCAATAAGCATTCAACAATAAATCATTGGTATCGAACGAAATAGAATTTTTATTTTTTACTTTCTCGCCCATGGAGTCAAAATAACGCCACATACCATATTGCGCCTGCATATCAGACAACTTATGATTCGCAAATTCTGTGCCAAAACGAACAAAATTATTTTCACTAATCGGGAAACCTAAATTAGCTGAGGCCCCCCAAGTCTTACTTGAATATTCTGATTCATCATCTTTATCGTCATTCTTATAAGTATTATAATAAATGCTACCGCCTAAACTTACACCATCTACAGTAAAATAAGGGTCTACGATAGAAATAGATGCTGTTTTGTCTGTGTCGGTGGTATTCACATCAAATGAGACACTATTACCTGTACCTAACCAGTTATCTTGCGAGATACCGGCATTAAAACTAAGACCACTATCAGAACCAACACCAACACCAAACTTGATACTACCAGTATTACGTTCAGCAACTTTATAAATAATATCAACTTGATCATTAATTCCAGGCACACGTTCAGTATTAGCTTCAACAGTATCAAAAAAACCAAGACGATTTAAACGTTCTTTACCTAATTCAACTAATCCATTACTTAACCAAGCCCCTTCCATCTGTCGAAGCTCACGGCGTATTACACTTTCACTAGTTACGGTATTACCAACTATCTTAATATTACGAACATAAAAACGTTCACCAACATCAACAATAACAATTAATTTAACGGTATGGGCAGTATCATCCATTTCGGGTTGAATGGAAACTCGAGGGAATGCATAACCAAAATTAGCAAGTAATCGTTTAATATTATCTTCAATTTCGGTGATTTTTTTACCATTATAAAGCTCACCAACTGTGACTTTTTCATTAGCAATTTTAGCAATTTCTTCTTTATGGCCTGAAAAATTGCCCATAAAGTCAAGCTCAGATAACTTATATTGTTCGCCTTCATGGATATTGATTGTAACGTATATGCCTTTTTTGTCTGGCGTTAAACTGACTTGCGTTGACTCAATATTAAAGCGAGCATATCCACGATTTAAATAAAAGCTTTGCAATTCATCCAAATCTGATGCTAATTTTTGTTTTTGATATTTACGATCTCCGAGCATATTCCACCATGGTACCTCATCACGCAAAGTAAAGCGTGAAATAAGTTCTTCAGATGAAAAAGCTTTTGCACCAACAATGTTGATTTGATCGATTAATGCTGATTTACCTTCAGCAACAACTAATTTTAAATCGACACGATTACGAGATAGTGGAGTTACTACAGCCTTAATTTGAGCATTGTATTTACCTACACTATAGTAGAAGTCTTCTAAACCTTTTTCTATACCAGAAAGCATAGTACGATCTAATGCTTCTCCTTCACGAATACCTGAACTATCCAAGTTTTTCTTTAACATGTCATCTTTAACAGACTTATTACCAGAAAAAGTTATGCTAGCTATAGTGGGGCGTTCTTGCACATGAATAATTAAGCTATCACCATCTCGAGAGACAGTAATATTATCAAAATTCCCGCTAGAATATAGTGATTTGATGATATGACCTAAATCAGCCTCATTGACATAATCACCAATTTGAATTGGCATTTCAAGTAATGCAGCACCAACAGTAACACGCTGCAAACCTTCAAATTTGATATCTTTTACCACAAAATCATCAACACAAAATGCATTGGAACTATATATTGCTGTTGTACTTAACAACAAAGATGCTATAAGTGATTTATTTATTTTCATCGTAAATGTTTATAACCTCATCCCATCACAATCGTAAAATATCATTAAATAGTGCAATTCCCATTATTACCATCAACAAAAAAAAGCCAATACGAAAAAATCGTTCTTGAGCTTTATTTGATAAGGCTTTACCTTTTATCTTTTCAAATAATAAAAATATAAGATGCCCGCCATCTAACATAGGTAATGGAACAAGATTGATAACACCTAAACTTATACTAATAAAGGACAGAAAATATAAGTAAGGAGTAAAACCATAACTTGCTGTTTGCCCTGCGCTTTTTGCTATTGTTATTGGTCCAGACAAATGTTTTAGACCAATAACGCCTGTTATTAATTGATAAAGCGAACGAATGGTTAACTTTGTGGTTAACACCGTTTGCGCCATACCTTTATTAAAACCTTCTAAAAAATCATACTGCACAACTTTTGTATCGGTTGAGGGATACAAACCAGCAATGCCTTTTCCATCTATACCAATAGTTGGCACGAGTTTAAGATTAATATCTTTATTTTCTCGATTAATCTTTAACGTCATTGCTTGAGCTTTTTTAATTGTATTAGAAAAATCGTTCCAATCTTCATATGGTTGCTCATTATAACCAATAATTTTATCGCCAACACGTAAACCAGCTTTCTCAGCAGCCGAATCTGATACAATTTTACTCACAATTGGAATAACTTTCACCTTTTCAGGAACAAAACCAAATGCGGTAATTGCCGAATCCTGTTCTATATCAAAATACCAATTATTAATATCTACACTTTTTTTAACTTCTTTTGGGTTGTCGCCACTAGAACTATCAATATAAGAAAAAGACACATCGGTTTTACCCATTGCAGCAATTAATGCTAAATTTACATCACTCCATGTTTCTACTTTTATATTATCAATAGTTTTCAATTCTGCACCAACAGGAATTATCACTGTAGAAGCAGGTGTATTAGGTATAGTTTCTTTTATTTTAACAGGATAAATCTCTACACCCATTAAGAAAATTATCCAATAGATAATCAAAGCTAATATAAAATTAGCAAGTGGACCAGCAAAAATAATTGCTGCGCGTTGCCAAATTTTCTTTCTATCAAATGCAAACTTTTCGTTATTGCTTGATAATATTGTTGCTCGACTATCGAGCATTTTAACATAACCACCAAGCGGAACCATAGCAATTACCAATTCAGTTCCGCTTAAAAATTTATGAGACCACAATTTTTTACCAAAGCCAATTGAAAAACATTCAACTCGAACCTTGCATAAAAGAGCAACGCAAAAATGTCCAAACTCATGAATAGTAACCAATATACTTATGGTAATAACAAACAGTAACAGTGACCACAACAAAATCTATCACCTTTTATAATAAATAAAAAGTAAATGTAGCAAAAATAGGCACAGAAGCAGTCAAACTATCAATTCGATCTAACACTCCACCATGCCCAGGAATTAAGTGACCACTATCTTTAATACCGGCTTCACGTTTAAACATACTTTCAGTTAAGTCGCCTAAAACTGAAACTAAAATAGCCAACAAAGAGCTGATAAAAAAAGCTCCAAACGAAATATTTAACATGTTAAACATGTAAGTTATTACGCTAATTATAATTGCCACACTAATACCACCAATAAAGCCTTCTACGGTCTTACCTGGTGATACTCTTGGAGCTAATTTTCGCTGACCAAAATTGCGGCCTGCAAAATAAGCACCAGTATCTGTCGCCCATACTAGCACAAAGACATAAAGCAGCCAAACTGCGCCAGTGTAAGTATTAAGACTATAATTAATTGCTCTTAATTCAATCATACTAATAAAAAAAGGTACTATTGTAAAAAAAGCAAATAACAATTTTATTGCAATTGAATTGCACCAATATTTTGTCGTGGTCGGATAGCTTGTTACTAAAAACAACGCAATTAGCCACCATATAACGGATAAAGATAAAATCGTGATATTTAATTTTATTTTTAATTCAATAGAATTTGGTATTAAATAAAGTAAACTTAATAAAATAACAGTTGAAAAAGAAAAAATTAATTTTAAATACTTTTTAGTAATATGAAAAAACTGAGCCCACTCCCACGCAGCTAATCCACAAACCAGAATAATGGTGAAAGAAAACACTGGTAATGGAACAAAAAAAAGAACTACTACCACAAGCGGAATAAGCACGACTGCAGCAAGTATGCGATGGATTAACATGAATGCTCCTTATTATGAATACCACCGAAGCGTCGTTCTCTGGCATTAAATGCATCGATTGCTTCATCAAATAAAGTTTGGTTAAAATCAGGCCATAAAGTATTGGTAAAATAGAGTTCAGAATAAGCAATTTGCCATAATAAAAAATTACTGATTCGATATTCTCCGCCAGTACGAATAACCAAATCAACTTCAGGAAATTCGCTCATACACATTGTTGAACTAAAACGATCTTCAGTAATATCATCTAATGTTATTTTTCCATCAGTAACTTGCATCGTTATTTTTTTTGCTGATTGCAAAATATCCCAACGTCCACCATAATTGGCGGCAATATTCAGTACTAGTCCAGAATTGTGTTTTGTTAAATTTTGCGCATGAATAATCATATTTTGCAAATGATCACTAAAGCGAGAAATATCACCAATAATGTTCAAGCGAACATTATTTTTATTCAAACTTTTGACTTCTCTATTTAATGCATAAATAAAAAGGGAAATTAAAGCAGAAACTTCACTAGATGGACGCTTCCAGTTTTCACTACTAAAAGCATATAAAGTAAGAACTTTTACTTTTAATTCTGCAGCATACGCAACAATTTTTCGTACAGTTTTTAAACCTGCTCGATGACCAATAGCACGCAATTGGCTACGCTGCTGAGCCCAGCGACCATTGCCATCCATAATTATAGCCACATGACTTGGAATACATCTTTCTTGAGTCATGCCATATCTCGTATTGTATCAATCATTTTATCAATTTATTATTTTGACCAATTAACGTGTACCATAAACGACAATCGTTTTACCATGTGCAGAAATCAAATGTTGATCTTCAAGCATTTTTAAAATTCGTCCAACTGTTTCTCGTGAACAACCAACTATTTGCCCTATTTCTTGCCGTGTAATTTTAATTTGCATACCATCAGGATGAGTCATTGCATCAGGTTGTTTTGCAAGATTTAAAAGTGTTTGTGCAATGCGTCCAGCTACATCCAAAAATGCCAAATTGCTGACCTTTTCAGAAGTTACTTGTAATCGACTTGCCATTTGGCTGGCAAGTCGCATTAAAATATCAGGATTGACTTGAACGAGCTGCTTAAATTTTTTGTATGAAATTTCGGCCACTTCACAACTTGTTTTGGCTTTAACCCAAGCACTTCGCTCGGTGCCTTCTTCAAAAAGGCCTAATTCACCTAAAAACTGATTTTGATTCAAGTAAGACAAAATCATTTCGTTACCTTCATCATCTTTAATCAAAACAGCGACAGAACCTTTTAAAATATAATAGAGAGTTTCTGCTTTTTCACCTTGGTGTATAAGGGTGCTCTTAGCTGGGTATTTATGAATATGGCAGTGAGATAAAAACCATTCTAACGTTGTATCCGATTGCGGTTTACCAATCATTATTGCTACCTCTCTATTTAATTTACATCCAAGACACTATAACAAAGTTACACAATAAATCATATATTAACATACAATCATTATTTAATTAGTTTAATATCAATTGTTTCATGTAATTGTGACCAAAATATGACTGCAGAACCATTTGCTAACTGAAGTTTAACATCGTTAACTTTTTCTTGTAATGATGTTTCGTATAAACCGTAATCAGTACCTTCACGCAATACAAAATATTCTATAAGGTTATTTAACGTTTCAGGGTCAAGATCTTGCCAAGGAATATTCATTGTAAATTACATCGAGTTAAATTTAGTGCCATTTTAAATCATTAAGTTAATAATAAGAAGTGAGAATTTAATTATTATAGTTTTACTGAGTTTATCGGTTTTATATCAAGACTAAAATAGACAAGATACAAACTGTATTTTACCTAATACCTTCAATATTAAATTAAAACCACAAGCTAATAAAAAACCACTCCGAAGAGTGGCTTTTATAATGTAAGAATCTAGCTTACAATTAGTTTGTTTTAACTTGAAGTTTGTAACCTTGAATACCTGCTTTATGGGTGCTAAAGCTATAAACACTGTTATGCTTAGTACCAGAGACATCAGAACCTAAGAAGATAGTATCATTTGTGCCTTCTCTATTTCCATTACCGGTAAGAGAAGCTGTATCAGCTGTTATATTAGTACCTACAAAACCATCTGTAGATGAGACGTCATCACTATTACCTGTTACATGCCATTCAAACCTAAAGTCACGAGTATACTCAGATTCAGTATTTTGATAAATACCATCAGCATTTACATCATTCCATACTATAGCTGCATATCTTTCGCCATATTTAGGTACTAAAGTAGAACCTGATTTAGTATAGCTTTCGCGATTTAAAAGGTTACCTGTGCTATCAACTAGGAAAATACCTAACTCACCACTTGTAGGCATAATAGGGCCAGGATTTGTACCATTACCGTCATTACTAGAGTTACCTTCACCAGGCCCTCCAGGAAGGTGACCATCAGAATCTGGAGCTCCAGGGTTACTTGGATTAGTATCATCATGATTAGGTATGCCTGCCCCAAAGATATCGCTTGTCCATACCCACTGACCTTTTGTAGGAAGACCAAATTCAGTTTCTGCTCTAAGCTTGAAACCAATGCTGCTTTTACCAACGAAATCATTGGTAAATTCAAATTCAAGTTCACCTAATTCCGGGTCGGTAGCATCATAAGTTGATACTACCGTAGGTGTTGGAATGACAGCCCAAGTATTAGTTGAATCTTTTCCAGAAACTTCGAGTGACGCTTTTACTTTTCCTGCAGAAGTATTATCAGTATCACCATCTAAATCAGCTAATCGATATTTTATATGAACTTTATCACCTACTCTAACTACGTCACCTGCAGCATATGCTGTACCATCCGCATGGATTATATCGACAGTCAATTTGTTAGCTACATCTGTACTGGATTTCAATACTGGTGCATTACCGTTGATAAGATTAGCAGTTTCTTTCTGTAACGCAGCAAACGAACTACTTGCTGCATAGCCAGCTAGAAATAAGCCTAGTGCAACTTTTTTAATTGTAAGATTTTTCATGTTTAACTTCCTATTTTTCTATAAACTAACACATTATAGTTATATAAACACACCATTAAGTAGGTGTCCCCTTTACCAGATTACCGACAGTTATCGGTAATCCAAACTTGTATTTATCATAAAACTGTCACTTGCAATTTGAATCCTTGGTCCCCTGCACATGCACGAGGAGAAGATGTTACTTGTCTTAAGTCTAGATTATTTGGCGCACCTGATGCTGCTGGAATACTAGTACCTAATGTTGCATAACTACCGTTTTTACCTTGTATTAGATAATGAATATCTGTTCCCATTGCAACGTTAAACCAAGGTCCATTTGGATTACTAGCAGCATCTGGCAATGTTGTAGCTACGCCAGGACAAGCAGCAGCATTCGAACCAACTAATGACCAAATCACATACGGATTCGTTATCGGAGTGCCATCAGCAGCAAAGGCTTTAACAAGATATTCTTGACCTACACGCCATTCGTTTGGACCAGCTGGATCAAACTGAAGCAAAGAACCTGAACTTCTAGCTACTAACACTCCAGAACTATTCCAAACTTCAAGACGGCTAGCACTACCTCCGGTGAAATCAATAGATGCTTGATTAAATGATGTCCCCAATCCATACTGATCTAGTGAAATTGAAAAATCAATTATGCCATTAATATTTGTTGCTACATCTAATACATAACTATCACCAATAACAGCTAAACCAGCAGCAGTTGAAGCATTAGTTGATACTTGTTGATCTTTCACCACCTTTTCAAACGATTTTACAATAACACAGGCTCTTTGTTCTGGGCATTGATTCACATTGCCAGAAGTACCATCAATTAAAGGTAATTTTCGACCATTACTAGTTGCCGTCCATAAACTTGCAAATTCTTTAAATGTGTTAGGTATACGGTTCATTAGTCCAATATCACTAAAACCATCAACATCTTGAGATGAATTGATTGCACCATTGTATACTTTAGGTTTTACAAGAGTTGCTAATATCGACACACTGCTTAAACCATCTGCCGTTTGTGTTGCTAACGTTGTTTTATTACCTGCAGTATCTACTGCCCATACTCCAATTTTACGCATTACTGGATCTGGTAACACTTCAAAACTAATTAAGTTCGATGTTGCAGATTTACCACGACTATCTGTAACTGATACTGATAAGGAATATTTGCCATTAGTACTTATCGGTCGACGCTGACCATTTTGGTCAACATAGCTAGGCGCCACAATTTTCCAGTTATTGGTATCAACTGAAGGACTTAGCCAAGTCGATGCACTACATATTCCTGTTGCCGCACATAAGAAACCGCCTCCAGCATCAATTTCTAACATATCACCAGCCCACGCTAAACTGGTTAGATTCTTAGCATTATGCACACTGATGCTTAACGGATAAGTCTGCCCTTCGATTAATTGAGGTTGTTCCAGTCCTAAATCAACAGACATTTTCTTTTCTTTATACTCAAGAACAATGTAATTGTTACGGTCAACTAAATCATAACGGCTACCTTTTAAAGAACGCGCAGATTGAACCATATCTGGATCTAGCTGATCTTTTAATGGAGTACCTATACGATAGTTCATCGTTAACTCAGCTTTAGTTGCCTTTTTATTATCTTGACCTCGTTTATGTTCAGCCTTAATAGTGAAAAGAGAAACTGGAGTATAATCTAGACCAACAGTAACTGCTCTTGGATCTTTTTGTAAGTTGTCTTTACCAAATAGAGCAACTTTATCACCATAGTATTGTTCATACATCAGTGATCCACCTAAATGAGGATATTGCGGTAAATAACCTTGGAATCGAAGATCAAAACCTCTTGCTGCACGTTCTAAATAATCTTCAAAATCTCTAGAATCTTTCCAATCAGATAAAGGATGGTAATAGTTAGCTGCTAACTTCATATAATCAGTCCATGCTTCTGTACCAATACCTAAACGGTTGTGCGCACGCTGGAAATCGTGATCAAGAAACACGTTATAACCAAGTAACCATTTTTTATCGGCAACATCCCAACGTTGACCGATACCAAAGTTACCTATTCGACGATTATGTTCATATTCCTGAAAAGAGATCTGACTAAATATTAATGTATCGTCTGTGTCATACCATGGGCTAAATAACTTTAGATTAACATTATTAAATTCGCCTTTATCACTTAAATCAAATTGTAATTGAGCTGTACCAAAACGACCTAAAAAGTCTTGAACAGCACTATTAACTGGATTAACAACTTGGTTTTTAACACCATTACGCACATAACTTTCTGCGTAATCTTTACCTCTATTTTTCAAATGCCCAGATAAACCACCATTATCTGATGATGTTATTTGTTTCCAATCTTGACTAGCTAAAGTTTGCAATGTTGATGCAATTTGAGTTGATAATGCATTTTTATCTTGTTTTACATCGTAATTATCATCTGAACCTAATTTAGGTAAATTGGCATATTTATCTTTTTTAACATTTTTTAATTTAATTGCAGGCAATAATAATGAGTTTTCTGGTAGAACGATACGTTCACCAACTTCAACAACATCTTTTTTATCAAATCGCCCTGCATTCATTGCACGTAATTCTGAAACAGAAATACGACTTAAAAGTGCAATTTGATAAAGACTACGCTGCTGATTGTTGATCATTTCGCGAGCTTTCGTACCATCCTTTAACTCAATTATTTTGTTATTATCTACGGGGTCTTGCGATAACTGAGTATCAACAGCAAAAGCATTTTGCCATCCTAATGTGGCTATTACAAATGCAGAGATAACAGTTAAATTAAGATTTTTTTTCATCCTAACATTCCTTATATTTCACCGATAAAACAAACAACATAAACTCACTGTCAATATTAACTATAATCATTAAATAGCAGTACTTTTATCATTATTAACTTTTGCCCCTTAAATTTCTTTACAAAAGTTTTTATCTGCTCTAATTTTATTACAAAAAAGTCATTTATCAAAATAATTTATTACATTTTTTTATGTTTTTTGTAAATTTGTTATTATTCATTTGTTTGCGTATTGTGTTTTTTGTTAATTTTTGTTAATTTTTGTTAATTTTTGTAATCTTATGTAAATACGAGAAGGTTAAAAGAATTTATATAGAGATTTAATTAGATAATTTTCTTATTTATATTAACTGTACAGACAATGAATTAAATAAATCTGCTCAAATTAATAAAAGACCTAAAATATAAATTTTAAGTCTTTGTGTATGTTTTATATTTTTACAAAATTTCTTATTGTTTATTGCCCTTCATTATAAATTTCTAGATTTTCTGATTCTTTAAGAGATGAATTTTTTCTAGTATCATTTCTTTTTTGTTCTAATAATGATAAATAACTATCATCGATCCCTTTAGTAACATATTTTCCATCAAAAACAGAACACTCCAAATGATGAATGTTTGGGTTTTGCTCTGTAATTGAATTAATTAAATCAGATAAATCCTGAAATATAAGTTTATCAGCACCGATATCTTTTGCTATTTCATCAACTGTTCGGTTATAAGCAATAAGTTCGCTTGCAACAGGCATATCAATACCATAAACATTTGGATGCCTAATTTCTGGCGCAGCAGATGCTAAATAAACTTTTTTGGCACCAACAGAACGTACCATTTCAAGAATTTCTTTTGAGGTTGTACCTCTGACAATTGAATCGTCAACTAATAGTACATTTTTGCCTTCAAATTCAATGCGATTAGCATTGAGCTTTCTTCTTACTGATATTCTTCTAGCACTTTGACCAGGCATAATAAAAGTGCGTCCAACATAGCGATTTTTCACAAATCCTTGTCGGTAAGGTTTATTTAAAATACGTGCAATTTCAAGAGCGGCATCGCAAGATGTTTCAGGTATAGGGATAACAACATCAATATCAACATCTTTCCACTCTCTTGCTATTTTAGCTCCCAACTTTTGTCCCATTTGAATGCGTGATTGATAAACTGAAACACCATTCATTAATGAATCAGGTCTTGCAAAATAAACATATTCAAAAATACATGGATAATATTGAGGGCAATCCGAACATTGCTTAGAATATAATTGTCCATCTTGGGTAATATAAATTGCTTCACCAGGTTCAACATCACGCATAAACTCAAAATCAAGAATGTCTAATGCTACACTTTCAGAGGCAACCATATATTCAATTTTCTGATTCTTAAGTACCCGTTTACCAATGACCAATGGGCGAATTCCATAAGGATCACGAAAGGCAACAAGACCATGACCAATTATCATTGCAACACAAGCATATGCACCTTTGATTATGTTATGAACATTATGTATAGCTGTAAAAATATTATCGGCAGTTAATGGATAGGTGGGAAACTTGTCAAGTTCATTAGCAAAAATATTAAGTAGCACTTCTGAATCAGAATTTGTATTAATATGACGCCTTGCAAGTTCAAATACTTTATTACGCAACTCATCAGTATTGGTTAAATTTCCATTATGAGCAAGCGCAATACCATAAGGTGAATTGACATAAAAAGGTTGTGCTTCGGACGGGCTAGAACTACCTGCGGTAGGATAACGAATATGCCCTATGCCCAAATTGCCTTGCAATCGCTGCATATGATGTTCTTGAAATACATCTTTTACTAAACCATTCGCTTTACGTAAACGAAAGCGATTTTGTTCATCTATGGTTACTATGCCTGCGGCATCTTGCCCTCGATGTTGCAAAACCGTCAATGCATCATAAATAGATTGATTAACAGTACTATATCCTACTATACCAACAACACCACACATACTATGGTTACCTCAAATCTATTGTACTAAAAACGAAGAAGACTGTTGTATAAAATCAAAAAACCAACGAATAATAAAATGAAAATGCGGAATAAGCTGCGATTGGCTCCAGTAAGGTGATTGAGATAACGGTGTAAAAGTATCAACAAAAAAGAGCACAGCGGCAACAACTAGGATTCCACGTAACACGCCAAAACAGATACCTAATACACGATCAGTGCCAGATAATCCTGTTTTTTGTACTAATTGCCCAATAATATAGGATATAATCGCACAGACCAGTAAAGTAGCAATAAATAAGATAACAATTGCTACAGCAATACGTATAACATCACTATCAAAATAAGTTAAATAATCGGTAATATAGATATAAAATCTGCTGGAAATAAAAAAGGCTAATATCCAGCTAATTAATGATAACGCTTCTCGTACAAAACCTCGTACAATACTAATTAATGCAGAAAAAGCAATTATACCAATAATTGTAAAATCAACCCAGTTCATCATAATAACTCTCAATTCTATATTAATAATATTTTATATTAATTGCTATTTACAATATAAAACAAGCAAAGTAACAATTAATTAGTAACTATAATACCTTTCAATTTTGTAAGGTTGTTTAAGTTAATAATAACTTGTTCTGCCTGCTCTTTTTTAGCATAAGGACCAACTTGTAATTTAATTAATTGATTGGGCTCAGGCTGTTGAGGTATTGTTCTAACGCTATAATTATTTAATCTTAATAATGCAACTAACTCTTCTATTTTTTGCCTATTTTTTAATGCCGTAAGTTGAATCATATAAGGTTTAGATTCTTGCTGTGATATTGAAGGTTTAGTTATAGTTGTTGAATCATCAGCACCATCTATGATATCGGATGAATTTAGCTCTTGCTCCAAATCCGATAGATAAGAAACCTCAGATTCACTGCTAGTTAAACTATCGTCAATATTATTAGGTGATGTTACTGATTGATTTTGCTGAGAAATAACTTCTGGTTGCAATATTGGTGTTGTTGAAGTTCGTGAATTAGATTTATCGGTTAAGATCCATGGTGCAAATGCTGCGATAATAAGTAATAATGTAGCAAAACCTACAAGGCGATTTCTTACTTTATTTTGATTCTTGAGATTATTTTGTTGATTGTCCGCCATGATTAATTCCACTTAATGCTCAATTTCAGTTAACACTTCCGATACGGTATGAAATGAACCACATACCACGATAATATCATCCTCTTTAGCATCCCGCATTGACTTTTGATAGGCCTTAGATACCGTATCAAATGTTGATATATTGAGCTCACCTTCATTTAGTAAGTGTTGTTTTAACACTTCAGCGCTACAACCTCGTTCACCATAAAGTGAAGCGCAATACCATTTATCACCTTTTAAGATGGCTAAGGTACTTTTAATATCTTTATCTTTAAGCATACCAACAACAAATCTAACTTTACCTACATGTAAATATTCTGCTTTCAGCTTTTCTAATTGTTGTGTTAAATAGGCTGCTGCATGTGGGTTATGTGCTACATCTAAAATAACTAGTGGTGATGTTTGAATAATTTGAAAACGTCCAATTAAATTGGATTTTGCCAGTCCTTTTGTTATTTCATCTTGTGTTATTTTAAGTGATGAATAATTTATAGCTGCAATTGCAGTTGCTGCATTAGCTAAAGGAACATTGGCAATAGGTAAATTTTTATACTGTTTGAATTTTGACTCAAAAGTCCATGAATCTTTGTTAATTTGTTGATAATACCAATCACTATTCACCCTATAGACAGAGCAATTCACAGCTTTTGCCACATTCAGGATAGATTCTGGCACATCTGGCTCACCAACAATAGCAATACTTTTAGGTTTAAAAATGCCTGCTTTTTCACGTCCGATACTTTCACTGGTATCACCTAAATAATCAACATGATCAATACCAATAGTTGTAATAACTGCCACATCAGCATCAACGATATTAGTTGCATCAAGCCGCCCACCAAGACCAACTTCTAATATAACTACATCTAATTTTGCTTGTTTAAATTGATAAAGTGCAGCAAGTGTTGCATATTCAAAATAGGTAAGCGATATCTCACCTCTGGCTTGTTCTATTTCTACAAAGGCTTTTACGGTTTGTTGTTCACTTGATTCTTGATTATTAATACGTACCCGTTCCGTAAAATGTAATAAATGAGGAGAACTATAAACACCAACTTTGAAATTTGCTTCAAGCAATATCATTTCAAGCGTTCGACAAGTAGTTCCTTTGCCATTGGTGCCAGCAACGGTAAAAACATAAGGCGCTGGTTGTAATAAATTAAGACGCTGAGCTACAGTTTTTACTCGTTCTAAACCTAAGTCGATGGTTATAGGATGTAGTTGCTCTAAATAACAAAGCCATGTCTTTAGATCCGACATGGCATTCGGTTGATTGTTTAGCATACTCAATTAAACTGTCTCGTTAAGGGTTGCTTCATTAAACGGATCAGGTAGTTTCATTAATTTTGTTACTAAACTGGCAATTTTTGAACGCATATCTTTGCGATGAATGATCATATCAATTGCACCTTTTTCAAGTAAAAATTCACTACGTTGAAACCCTTCTGGCAATGTTTCGCGAACAGTTTGTTGAATCACTCGAGGACCTGCAAAACCAATTAATGCTTTAGGTTCAGCAATATTAATATCTCCCAACATTGCTAGGCTTGCCGATACACCTCCCATGGTTGGGTCGGTCATTACTGAAATATAGGGTAAACCTTCATCTTGCATTTTAGCAAGAATAGCACTGGTTTTTGCCATTTGCATTAATGAGAATAGTGCTTCTTGCATTCGTGCGCCACCACTTGTTGAAAAACAAATTAAAGGACATTTATCCTCAATGGCTTGCTCTGCGGCACGAGTGAATAATGCACCAACAACAGAAGACATTGAACCGCCAATGAAGGCAAATTCAAAACAAGCAACAACCACAGGTACACCTAGTAATGTACCCTTCATAACAACCATTGCTTCTTTTTCGTGAGTTTCTTTTTGAGCTGCTGTTAAACGATCTTTATATTTTTTAGTATCTTTAAATTTTAAGATATCTTTAGGCATAAGATCTGCACCAATTTCGACATCCGAACCCTCATCTAAAAAACGGTATAAACGTACACGGGCAGGGATATGCATATGGTGATCACATTTTGGACAAACTTCTAAATTAAGATCTAGTTCAGCTTGATAAATGACTTCATCACAGTTAGTACATTTTGTCCAAACGCCACCAGGAATATTCGCCTTTTTATGATCTGACGATATATTATTTTTACTAAGAATTTTTTCAATCCAGCTCATTATGATTCTCTCATTCTGGCACTTTTTACAAATTTGGTGACTATTGTACAATACTTTGCACTAATTCTTAATAGCTGTTTTTATTTTTATGTTATTACACATCTAACTTTATATAATAAAACAATATTTTAATAAATATTTAGAAATAAAATCTGCTTAAGACCGAATTTAAAATAGCTAACACTCAGCAGATAGCTAATATACAGAAATATCATTTTGTTTAAAAATATATTAATATGATCTTAAAAAATTATTGGTATATAATTGGTATAAGTTTATTTTCCATTTTTTGAAATAAGGGGTTTTAGATGGACAAGGAAAAATCAACCGCACCATCGTTTCAAGATGTATTAGAATACATTCGTTTATCACGCCGTTTAAATAAGTTAAAACGTGAAATATCAGATAACGAAAAGAAAATTCGTGATAACCAAAAAAGAGTACTGTTGCTTGAAAACTTAAGTGAGTATATTAAACCAGATATGACTTATGAAGAGCTTCAAGCGATTATTGCTAATATGAAAAGCGATTACGATGATCGTGTTGATGATTATATTATTAAAAATGCTGAAATTTCAAAAGAACGTAGAGAAATCAGTAAAAAGATGCGTAGTTATCGCTCTAATTAAAATCTATTATGCTGTAAATCGGCGTCCATATTGTGGACGCTATTTTTATAGATTAAATCAGCCCCCAGCTAATTTTACTTTAAATCCTTTATCTTCTAGCAACGACTTTAATAAATCTCGTTTATCGCCTTGAATTTCAATAGCACCATCTTTAACTGCCCCCCCACAACCACAGCGTTTTTTCAATTCAGCTGCTAATTGTAATAATTGAGTATGATCAATATCAAATCCAGTTATAACACAGACACCTTTACCTTTACGACCTGACGTTTGTCGTTGAATTCGAATAATACCATCCCCTTTAGGGCGTAAAACAAATGTTTCATTTGATCTAATTCGACCTTTATCGGTCGAATAAACTAGTGGATTATCAGACATAATAATGTTATTAACTCTTACTTGAATCAAGTGTTGCTAAAATTGTTTGTAATGCTTTAGCAGGATCTTCTGCTTGAGTGATTGGGCGTCCAATCACTAAATAATCAGAACCTGCAGCTTGAGCTCGCTGGGGTGTCATAATACGACGTTGGTCATCTGGATTAGTGCCTGCTGGTCTAATACCTGGTGTCACCAATTTAAAATCACTACCCAAACGGGTTTTGAAACTTTGTACTTCTTTGGCTGAACAGACTACACCATCAAGCCCGCAGTTTTTAGCAAGTATTGCTAACCTAGTCGCTTGCTCTAAAGGCGATATATTGATACCGACTTCTTGAAGATCTGTTGACTCCATACTGGTTAATACTGTTACCGCAATCAAAATTGGCGCATCCTTACCATATGAATAAAGAGCATCTTTAGCCGCTGTCATCATGCGTGAACCACCACTAGCATGAACATTTGTCATCCAAACACCAAGGTCGGCAGTTGCAGCAATTGCTTTTGCGACAGTATTTGGAATATCATGAAATTTAAGATCTAAAAAAACATCAAAACCTTTTTGCATAATCTGTTTGACAAAATCAGGCCCAGCATGCGTAAAAAGCTCTTTACCTATTTTAAGGCGACAATCGTTGGGATCAACTCGATCAATAAAATTCCATGCTGATTTAATATCTGCAAAATCAACTGCAACAATAATTGGTGATACCATAACTTATTTATTCCTTTTAATCAAAAAATTAGCTATTTTTTCTAACAAATTCGTTCAAATCCGCATAAAAAATACGGGCGCTTTCTTTATAGCCTTGTAAAGTTTGATGCACTAAATCTGAACGAGCTAGTCCTTTTTGCCGCCACTGTTTAATAGCAAACCTACCACCCATTGCTACTTGCCAATCCCAAAATAATGTTTTTTCCGACTTAGCGACTTGCTTTTGAATATTCATTATTTGTGCAAAAGATTTCGGCATATCAGTTTCGTTTACCATAGTATCAGGCGGCGTCATTATTAAAATAGTAGCATTAGGTAATGTTTTACGAACCAATCTGATACTATTCACTAAATTTCTTCGATATTGGCTGGCATCTAATGTTTCATCAAAACTTTCATTTGTCCCATATTCAAGAATAACTAAATCACTTTGTGATACAGCTAGTTCTTTAAACCAATTTTTACCCCACTTTTGCCAAATTGTCTGTTTAGCACCATTAGTGCCAATAGATGAAACAGTAACACCTGATTGTTGATAGCGAGTTAACCAAATTCCACCAAGCTCTATATCTTTTTGACTTTTTATAACTAATGGCATTTTAGACACTGCCGATGCTGTTTGCCAAACATTTAAAATTGGCGTATAACTTAAATTAATTTTTTTATCATCTGAATCATAAAGTGATAGCAAACTGGGATCGTTTTTAAGTGTTTTAAAGGTTAACTTAACTTGCCAATATTTATTATTAGATTCTCTTGGAATAATTTGGATAGTGGCCAAATCATTACTTGGCTTGGCTATAATCCCCCCCATAGGAAAATCCAGATTACTCAAAGTTCGGCTACTTAATACATCCCAGTTTTCAGTTCGCCATGTAACAGCTGTATGATTTTGCCCTTTTATAGCTACAGGCGTTACCCAGCCAATACCCGCGTTACCATACTTTCGTTGCATTAACGTTCTAAATTCACCAGTAAAAAAGTCAGCAGCTGAATGTGAATCACCAAATTGCGTAATATTAACCACTTGATTAGTTCGTTTGTTATTAGCTAACGATTTTAAACGTTTTGCGAAAAGTTTAGCATTAGGATCACCAAAATCAACAATAGCAGATACGGTAGTAGTTTTACTTTCAGCTACACTACATCCTGCAGTAATTGTCAATGCAATTACTGCTATAATATATTTTAAAAATTTAATCACTACGGGTATCCTCTGATTCTTTATAAATTATTTTTTCCATAATTGCGTTTGCCAGAATTTTTTGACCAGTTGGTGTAAAATGAACCCCATCATCAACCCGTACTTTAATTTTTGCTTTATCGGTTTCTATAAAATTACTGAACTTTTCGTATGTACAACCCAATAATTCATTTGTTGTCAAAAAATATTGTTGAAATTTTTCTAGCTCGGATTTATATAAATTATTTAAATAAATCATGCCATCGTTTAATTTTGGTTTACGCATACAAGGAGCAGCAAGCCAAAGTACTTGAACATTATGCTCTATAGCACTATTTAAAATAGATACAATACGCAAACGATATTGTTCTTCCCATAATTCAGATTTAAATTTAGCATATTTGGAGTAGCCTTTAACAGGAAAATCCCAAGGATCATTAGCACCAAGAAAAACGACAAGTAATTTAATTGAAGGATCTGCAATTAAATTATCATTGATTGTTTTTGGCCAATTAAAAGCATTTGGATAAGCAAGACCTGTGCTCTGTTTGCTCAAATCAAGGCTTTCTATTTTATACTGTTTAAAGAGCATTTTTTTAACATATGGTGCAATACCTTGCATTAATGAATCACCAGCAAAAAATACTTTATCATTACTTGTTAATTCGATAGGTAATAGATCATGGTGTAATTTGATATCCTCTTGTATTTTTTTATAATCATCTTGCAACATGGGCTGAGTTTCTGGGTTATTGTAATTTGTATTATGAGAATATGTACTTAAATTGGAATCTATTTCACTACCTTCAGTGTTTACTTCTTGCTCATTTTTTTGATCTGTTACTTCTATTCTCTCCTCAATCTTCTTATTTTGTTGTATATCTTTAAGCTCGGTTACCAATAACTTATAAGTTTTATTTTCAGCATTAGGCAACGCAACATCAATCGGTTTAGTAGGCTGAATTAATATTTGGGTAATTGCATTTTCTTGAAATTTTTGTTCACCACTTTCATTTTCTTCAAACAAATTTGTTGAAATATCTTCACTAGAAACTGTACTAAACTCAAACAAATCAATATGATAAACTTGTTGGCAATAAATCAGTACTGATTTGTAATAAATTGCTATTAATGCAATAGCAGTAACAGACAATATAACCAATATATAACGAGCCGATAAAGAGTTACCAGCAAAAACAGATGTAGTGTTTATCTTCTTCTTTTTATTAATTAATTTTTTAAAGTACATTTTTTATTCAGTAATTTATAACATTGCTGTTTCAAACCAAATCTTGGTTTTTTATTATTTTTTGAAAACGATTTTTATATATCATCATAATTAAAAATTAGCGTAAATAAAATTTGGCATACCTGATGGCGCAATATAAATAACTAACCACAAAATTACAATAAATACCAAAGGTAAATATAAATGCGGTATTTTAGTTAGCTGTATAATAAACCACTCAGTAAAATTTTTAACTATTGGATAGGTAAAGTAGATGAAACTAATAACCCAAAATGCTTCTGCATAGTGTGGTTCTATAAAGAAGTTATGCACTAATGCTGTCATATAATCTAATGCATCAGGTAAACTGTCACTATTAAAAAATAGCCATGTAAAACAAACATAATGCCATGTTAATAAACGCGCCACCCAAGGTGAGCGTATAGCTATCCAACCTTTTCCTAAATAACGATCACCAATGTTAAGTACCACAATACCAATACCGTGACATGCTCCCCAAATAATAAAATTGATGCCAGCACCATGCCATAATCCAGATAGTAACATTGCTAGCATGACATTAATTTGAGTACGAATAAATCCTCGACGACTACCTCCTAAAGGAATATAAATATAGTCGCGGATCCAACTAGATAAACTAATATGCCAGCGAATCCAAAACTCTCTCAAATTCAACGCTAAATAAGGAAAATTAAAGTTGATTGGTAAGCGAAATCCTAATAATAATGCGATACCTGTAACTAAATCAGTGTATCCTGAAAAATTTAAATAAATTTGTATTGCATAGGCATAAAGACCTACAAGCAAATCAATCACACTAAATTCTGTAGGATTAGCAAATATTGGTTTAACCCAATATTCGCTAATTAAACCACCTAAACAATAAACCTTAATTACAGCAAAAATAAGCAGCGTAAATGCGCGAAATGGTTCTAAAATTTCACGGGGCTGACTAATGCTAATTTGCGGTAAAAAATCTTTAGCACGGTTAATGGGACCTGCAATAATACTTGGGAAAAAAGACAAAAATAAAGCAAGATCCCCAAAATTAGCCACAGGTAACTCTTTATTTTTTAAAGAAACTAAATAACTCACCGAATGAAAAGTATAAAACGAGATGCCAATTGGAATAAATACAGTTATCACAGGCAGCAAAACGTTTAAATTCAATAAATTAAGAAAATCCTGTAACTCGTAACGAAAAAAATCAAAGTATTTAAACAATGCCAGATTAATGATTGATACGCATATTCCTAAAATTAACCATCGCTTTGCGTAATGCTCAGACGAAACAATCATCACTGAAAACAAATAGATCACACAAGTATAAATAAAAAGGATAAGCGAAAATTGCCAGTTATAGCTACCAACAAGAAGATAACTTGCTGTTAAAAGCAGGATATTCTGTACTTTGGGCGATGCTCGACATCCCCAATATAAGGCAAAGAAAGCGATAAAGAGTAAACCAAATTCAATAGATAAATAACTCACTGCAATCCTTTTTATTTAACTGTATACTTTCCTGAAAGTTTTAGCCTATTACTTCGGATTGAGCAAGCACATTATAAACAATAAGTTCCTTATTCAATCCAGTAATAGTCAATAACTGGGTTCTTGCTTGTAACCATAAATCATAGAGTGCTGAAATTTTTTCATTACTTTTAGTTGCAAGCAGCCGAACTAATGGGACTTGATCACGATTAACAATAAAACGCCCCACTTTTTGCTTCGCTTTAAGCGCATCACTTAGTAATGCACAAAACCAAATAATTCGTTCAATAAAATCTTCACTATCAAAGGTTTTAGCCAGTTGCCAATAGTTATTTTGTGGTACAACATCTAATAGATGATCACAGAATTTTTTTCGTTGTTGCCACTTTTCTGGCATTAGTAGTGCAACCGCTTTTAGCGGCGCATTCTCGCTCAATAATAACGCCGAGGCAAGTTCATTATCGTTGTATTGCTGACGGTGTAGTTTTTTTAACCATTCAATAGATATTTCCAATTTTGGAACAGGTAAAAAATAAGAAAAACAACGACTATGAATTGTTGGCAGTAATTTGCTGTTATGCTCATCACTTAAAATAAAATATGTGTTTTCTGGTGGCTCTTCTAAAGTTTTTAACAATGCATTAGCGGCTGCTTCTGTCATTAATGCTGCGCGTTTTACCCAAATGACTTTATTACCACCCTGCTGAGATTTTTCATAAACTTTGTTTGATATTTTACGGATCTGATCAATACCTATTGACTGTTTAGATTGTTCATTGGTTATTACATAATAATCAGGATGATAGTGAGACAAAAATAACTGGCAACTATGGCAGTTTAAGCACGGTTCCAATTGCTGTGAAGATTGACATAATAAACGGTTTGCAAGCATTGAAACAAACTCATCTTCACCACTGCCTTGAACATAATTAATTAATAAAGCATGATGAGTCCGTTTATGTATAATTCCAGAAGCTAATTGCTGATAAGGCAACGAAAGCCAAGGATAGTCATTTAAGATCATTCAATATCAACCTGTTTAGTTAACCATGTTGTTAAAATTTGTTCAATTTGCCCATTCACATTGTCAATTGATTTTCCAGCATCAACTGTAATGATGGTTTTATCTTGTTCGGCAAGTTCTAAATAACATTGACGAATTCGTTCAAAAAACGGCAATGACTGTTGCTCGATGCGATCGAGTTTACCTCGAGATCTTGCTCGCATTAATCCTATTTCAGGCTCAATATCCAGATATAAAGTAAGATCAGGTTTAAAATCACCTAATACTTGTTTTTTCAATGTTAGCATAAATACTTTATCTAACTGACGCCCACCACCTTGATAAGCTTGTGTTGATAAGTCATGACGATCACCAATAACCCACTTACCAGCTTTAAGAGCTGGCCTAATCACATTATCAATTAGCTGAATACGTGCAGCATATAGCATCAGTAACTCGGCTTTGTCGGTCAAAGGATCATTATCCAAACCATTTTTAATAATATTGCGTAATGCTTCAGCAATCGGCGTTCCACCTGGCTCTCGGGTAAACTGCAAATCGCCAATATTGTGTTGATTCAAAATACGAGCAACGGTATTAATAGCCGTAGTTTTACCTGCCCCTTCAAGCCCTTCGATGACAATAAATTTGCCTGTCATACTAAATTCCTAATCTATCTATGATAAGCCTCTTTAATATCACGCTATTGTACGCTATTTTTACTGATTATTTTAGTTTGAATTATTAATACTTTGTTTTTGTTTTACAATTAATACCGAACCAAACTTTAGAGTATCTTTTGATACTTAATGAAGAAATAGGATAAATAGATAAAATATATATATTTAATTGTAGGAATTACTCTCTTTATTTATAGTAATTTGATAAGGCTCCTATCGAAGGTAAAATACTAAAACAGGCGGTGTAATTTTCTATGCAGATTGTATACTAACTGTGGAGTGTTTACAGAAACTCTTCATTGCTTTCATTAAGCAAATCTGTACCGCGGTTTATTCCTGTGGGTACAGAAAATACAAAGTAGATAAGGCAACAAAAATAAAAGTCCGTAAGTAATAATGGTATCAAGTTCCCCACACCTATTGGGGTTTTTCTTCTAATAACATTAGTTAAACAAAATTTTGTACTTTTGGCTAAAGTTTATTGTTAAAAATGAGATCTACATTTAATCTTTTACTAAATGTAAAAAACCAACTTTCTCAAATATGCTATATTTAATGCTTAATAGTTAATCTTATCTTCGACGCACATTATGCCAAGTATTGAGTGAACAAAAGCATATATTATCTATCGCCCATAATTAGCGACATAAAGCAAATTAACACTTATAATAACCAAGTAAAAAGCTCCGAACTATTACTAACATAAAACACAATGCAACCTAGAGAGATTTATGAATCAACAAAATACTAATAATTGCCTTGATACTACTCAAACCGATGTAAAGCGCCCTTTTATAATTTCAATCATGCATAAATTAGTTCCTTTTTCGATGATTTGGGTAAGTTTAGTTCTAATGTATGGCGTAATATGTATGTACACTAACACTGTTGGACAAGATGAGTTTTACCGTTTTATCTTCTTTTTACGTAGCCCTTTTGTTGTGGTGCTTAATTGTATTGCATTATTTATTAGTGTTTACCATTCAATAGTTTGGTTTAATTTAATACCCAAAGCTTTACCTTGCACAACATTTAATAAAAAATCTAACGCATTATTACTGATTGCGGGACTGTGGATGGTGATGCTAACTGTTTCGATTTTTTTATTTTTATTTGTATTGAAGTGAGTGGTATTGAATTAATGAAAAATCAACAAATTCAAGTTAAAAATACTGATGGAAAAGTCATAAAAGGATTATTTGCTTTAGGCGGTACATGGGCTGCAATTTTTTTACCAGTTGTGCTTGTCATTTTGGCATTTATTATTCCTTTTGGCGATGCAATAACACGTTCTTATATTCTTAAAATAGCCAATAAAGAAATTGGTAAAGTTTTTTTATTTTTGATGATTTCATTACCTATCTGGTGTGGATTACAACAAATTTTATCCATTTTACACGAGCGTAAAATCTATCCTAAACGTGAAAAATTACTGACGTTTGGATTAGCATTAGCATGGACATTACATGCTATTTATATATTGTTTATTCGAATGTAAGAGATATTTTTTTGAATTGTAAGAACAACGGCAAAAATACACAAAACGTTATCAATCAAATCACGTTTTGTGTATTTTATAGACTAATAATAAGTAAGTTCTCGGGTAATAGTTGTCTGCCTATCACTTTGATTACTTTTAACTTTAATTGCTGTTAGCCAATCATTTTTTTCATTAAAGGTTGAAAAATTAGTTACATAATGAGCCACTTCTTTGCCTGATGATAAATAAGTAGCTTCAATGGTTGTTAATCGATGATGACCATTATCATATTGATACGAAAAATCACTCTCATTTTTCATATTATTACTAAATTGATACAACACTTTGGTTAGCTGTTGCTTTTGATATTCAAATGTATAAATTGAAGCCCCTTTTTGTTCTTTACCTGTATAGTTACCATTCTCATCAGTTTCTTTAAGCTGCCATTGTACATTTTTATTGATAAGACAATTATTATTGTCGTATACATAATTATCTGTTTCAAAAAAGACAAAATCGGTAGCTTTTTTAGTTTGTTGGGATACGACAATTTTGCCTTGTTCATCGGTATTAAATTGGATAATGCTGTTAGTTTTATCTTCTACATCTTCAATGATATTTTCCCAACCAGATTTATTTTTCTGTAGGTGTTCCGAGTAAATACGGGTATTTTTATCTGAATAAAGATCATAATGGCTTTGTGTGATAAGTCCATTAGAAGCATATTCTAGTTTGTGTTTAGCTATAGAACTATTAGCATCCGTTTCCAATTTGGTAGTTGAAGTCCGAATCTCTTGTTTAATATTTTTTACTGGCGAGTCAATATAATCTAGGATTTGAAAGATATAGTTATTTGCCTCAACTGTATTCTGAGTAGGATTATCACTACAGATTATCGCCATGACATTTATTGGAATTATTGACAAACAAGGCGTTAATAAAAAAGCTAGTATTCGTTTTTGCATAATAAACCTGCTAAATAGATTGGTAGATTAGTATATTGACTTATTAACAATGGTTTATATTATAAAGCATTGTTAACTTATTGCTTTGTATATTTATTTTTTACGCATTAATAGGGCATCTTCCCAACAGACCTCTCTATCTTTTTTCTTATCTCGCTGTAGATCTTGTTGAGATTCATCCTTATGAGTAAATTGCTCTGTTTTGTCAATTTTATCTTTATGTATCATAGTGTTACTTTTTTTTCGAAGTGGTTTATCTAAAAATGAAAGTAATGTTTTTGTGTATTCATTTTCAGGAGAATAGAAGATCTTTTCACGTGAGCCTTGTTCAATAATATTACCATCTTTCATAACAACCACTTGGTGACACATTGTATAAACCAATGTTAAATCATGGCTAATAAACAAATAACTAAGCTGATGTTTTTCTTGCAATGATTTAAGTAAATTAATAATTTGTTTTTGAATAGTATGATCTAACGATGAAGTAGGTTCGTCTAAAATCAATAATTCAGGCTGTAAAATTAAGGCTCGAGCAATAGCTATTCGTTGACGTTGCCCTCCAGAAAACTCAGTCGGGTAGCGATAACGCATATCTGGATCAAGTCCAACTTCTTGCATAATATCAATTACCGCCTGCTCACACTGAACTTTGCTTAGTTTTTTATGAGTCATTAATCCTTCACTAATAATTTGCTCAACATTGAGGCGAGGATTAAGCGAAGAAAACGGATCTTGAAATACTACTTGGATACGACTTCGAAATGGTAATAATTTTTTACCAGTTAAATTCTGTATCGGATGGCTGTCAAATACAATATCGCCCTGTGATTGAATTAAGCGTAAAATAGCTAGTGCTGTAGTACTTTTTCCCGATCCTGATTCACCAACAATTCCAACCGTTTCACCTTGATGTACAGCAAAACCAATATTGTTGACAATTTTCTTCTTTTGGCTGCTAAATAAACGTTTTTTGGTAATGACTTCAACATTAAGGTGATTAACATTAAGTAATATTCCAGGTGAATCTGGCAATGGCACAGGTTCACCTTTTGGCTCTGAATTCAATAGTATTTGAGTATATTCATGCTGTGGGCGTAAAAAGATACGCTGTTTATTATTGTATTCGACAATTTGACCCTGTTGCATAACAGCCACTTTATCTGCAAGCTTTTTAACAATACCAAGGTTATGCGAAATAAAAAGCATACTCATATTGAGTTCTTTCTTTAACTCTTTTAGTAACTGAATAATTTGCGCTTGTACAGATACATCTAGTGCTGTTGTCGGTTCGTCAGCAATAAGTAACTTTGGATGTGTTAATATTGCCATAGCAATCATTACTCGCTGCCTTTCGCCGCCAGATAGTTGATGAGGATAAGCTGATAATTTACTTTTTGGTTCCTTAATGCCTACACGATCAAGGTATTGTAAAATTTCGCCACGAGCTTGATTACGCTTCATTCCTCGATGTAACGCCAGCACTTCATAAAGTTGCTTTTCAACTGTATGTAAAGGATTTAATGACACCATCGGTTCTTGGAAGATCATGCTAATTTCATTGCCACGAACTTTACGAAGTTCTTTATCTGGCGCATGTAATAATGATTTTCCTTCAAACAAAATATCGCCAGTTGGGTATACAACTTGTTCTTTACGTAGTAGTCGTAAAATTGATAATGCGGTAATGCTTTTCCCTGAGCCTGACTCCCCCACTAACGCAAGTGTTTCTTGCTCATTAATATCAAAACTAATATTACTTACTACTTGCGATAGTAAATGCGTACTGCGTTTAAATGCAACACTTAAATCCTGAACGGATAATAAAGGAGAACTCATTGATACACACCTTTGTTTGGATCAAATGCATCTCTTACTGCTTCGCCAATAAAAATAAGCAGTGACAGTAAAGTTGCAATAACTAAAAATGAACTGACGCCAAGCCAAGGAGCTTGTAGATTGTTTTTACCTTGTAGTAATAATCGTCCTAGTGATGGCGAATCAATCGGTAAACCAAAACCTAAAAAATCTAGCGCTGTTAGTGTTGTTATCGAGCCACAAAGTATAAAAGGTAAAAAGGTTAATGTTGCCACCATGGCATTAGGCAAGATATGACGAAACATAATTTTAGTGTCACTAACTCCCATTGCTTTAGCTGCACGAATATAATCAAAATTGCGAGTACGCAAAAATTCAGTACGCACTACACCTACTAAAGCCATCCAACCAAATAATACGGTAATACCTAATAACCACCAAAAATTAAGCGGTAAAATACTAGCTAATAGAATAATAACAAATAGCTCTGGTAACCCACTCCATATTTCTATGAAACGTTGACCGATTAGATCAATTTTACCTCCATAATAGCCTTGTATTGCCCCAAAAATGACACCAATAATTGAAGTGAAAATCGTCAAGAAAATCGCAAAAAACATAGATATGCGAAAACCATATAAAATATTGGCTAATACATCGAAACCTGCATCAGTGGTGCCTAACCAATGTGATGCCGAAGGCGGCGTTGGAAACGTGTTTGATGTATCATAAATTAATGTATTGTAGCTATAACGAAAAGGTGCCCATAAAATCCAGCCATTAGCTTCTATTTTATTTTGTACAGCAGGATCAAGAAAGTTAGTTTGCGTGGCTAATTGTCCACCAAATTCCGTTTCTGGATAAAAATGAAAAATCGGCGAATAGTAATTATCCTGATATTTAACAAAAATTGGTCTGTCGTTAACAATAAAATCAGCAAATAGGCTAATCAAAAAACAGATCATAAATAACCAAAGTGAATAATAACCACGACGATTTTGTTTAAATCGTTGCCAACGCTGTTGATTAATAGAGTAATGGGTGGTCATTAGTTGCGAGCCTCAAAGTCAATACGTGGGTCAATCATCATATAAGATAAATCAGATAATAATTTAGTAATAAGGCTGATTAATGTAAAGATATACAATGAACCAAAAATCACCGGGTAATCACGTTGTATAATTGCCTCATATCCCAATAGCCCAAGTCCATTAAGCGAAAAGATAATTTCAATCAATAATGAACCTGTAAATAAAATACCAACAAAAGCCGCAGGAAAACCCGATACAATCAGTAATGTTGCATTGCGAAAAACATGTTTATATAAAATTTTTCTTTCACTTAATCCTTTAGCACGTGCGGTTATTACATATTGTTTGCGGATTTCATCTAAAAATGAATTTTTAGTTAGCATGGTGAGTGATGCAAAACCGCCAATGACCATTGCGATAGTAGGTAAACAGATGTGCCATGCGTAGTCTTTTATTTTGCCCCAAAAATCGAGTTGATCAAAATGGTTTGATATTAGCCCACGTAGAGGAAAAATATCCCAATAACTACCACCAGCAAATAATACAATAAATAAAACTGCCAATAAAAAAGCAGGTATTGCATAGCCAATAATAATTAATGTACTTGACCAAAAATCAAATGCAGAACCATCTTTCACTGCTTTGCGAATGCCTAACGGGATTGAAATGAGATAAACAATCAAAGTACTCCATAATCCCAATGAAATTGAAACAGGTAAACTTTTGGCAATTAAACCTAGTACTGATTCACTTTTAAAGAAACTATTACCAAAATCAAATAATATATATTTCTTTAGTGTTTCGATATAACGTTCAAATATCGGTTTATCAAAGCCGTACTGCTTTTCTATCATTGCGATAACTTGAGGATCAAGCCCACGAGAACCTCGATAATTTGATTCGTTTTTATACTGCTGTACGGATATTGACGAGTCACCACTCCCTGGCAATAATCCTTGCCCTGCTTGCGGGCCATTTTCAATCATGGCTAGTGCCTGATCAACAGGCCCACCAGGCGCAACTTGTACAATAAAAAAGTTGATAGTCAAAATCACAAACAATGTTGGAATAATCAGCAACAGTCGACGAATAAAATAATTTAACATATTAATGTTCCCGATTTTTAGACAGGCTAGCTGCTTTGTTTGCATCATACCACCAACTATCAATCCCGATTGCATAAGTAGGTTGTATAGTTGGTTGCCCAAATTTATTCCAGTATGCATAATATGTTTTACTGTTATACCACATTGGAATCATTGGATATTCTTGCGTTAAAATCCGATCAAGCGCTCGTCCTAGCGGGATTAACTCTTCTTGATTATCCACATGTTTGGTGATTTCAGCAATAATGGCATCAATAGCCTTATTATGCAAACCCGAAGCATTCCATGATGAGTTAAGATACTCGCTGCCCCAAAGCACTAGCAAATTAGAGCTTGGGTAATTTACGGCATAATAATCGCGTGCAACCATATCATAATCACGTTCACGAACACGTCGTAATTGTTGTGCTGAATCTAGCAAGGTAATATTCATGGTGATCCCCAAACGTGCTAAATTTTGTTGAAAGGGAATGGCATATTTAATATCACTACCGAGGTAACTGATCAGTTCAAATTCAAATGGTTGCTGTGTTTTAGTGTTAATCAGCTTACCGTCTTTAACTTCCCAACCCGCTTGTTTTAATAATTCTGCTGCCTTTAATAAATTATCACGATTAAAGCCCTGACCATCACTTTTTGGCAAATAATAGGCGTTGCCGAAAGCACGCTTTGGAATAATATCTTTATAAGCATTAAGCCATTTTAATTCTTTCTCGCTAGGTGTGCCGATTGCGGCATAAATGGTGTTTTCGAAAAAGCTATAAGGTCTTTTGTAACTGTCATAATAAAAGGCATGATTTAGCCATTCAAAATCAAATGCCAAGGTAATAGCTTCACGAACTTTAATATCTTTAAATAGATCTTTTTGTAAATTAAACGCAAGCCATCTAGTGTCGGTAGCTGTTTGAACTGGTTTTTCTTGTTTAATAATATGGTTAGAATCAAAATATCTACCTTGATATTGAGTAAACCAGTTTTTAGGTTGATCTTCAGCACGCAAATCATATTCGCCAGCTTTAAAGGCTTCTAGCGAAACGTTATCATCCATATAATAATCAATACGTTTTTCGTCAAAATTATCTAAGCCTTTATTAATAGGTAAATTACGTGCCCAATAATTCGGATTACGTCGATAAACAACATATTGCCCTAATTTATATTCGCTAATGTAGTATGGACCACTACCAACTGGTGGTGTAGTTAGTGGTTCAGAAAGATCATGATCTTTCCAAAAATGTTTCGGCATAACTCGCATACTACCAACGAATGAAAGGAGTTTTTCCCGATCGGAATCGGGAATATCAACACGCACATGGTGATCATCGATTGTCTTAACAGTAATGCCTTTATTATAAACACGATATTGAGGTACCCCTTCGGTCATAAATTTATGAAAGGTAAATTCAACATCGTGGGCAGTAATGGGCTTATCATCTTGAAAACGAGCATTAGGGTTAATTGCAACTTCTGCCCAACGGTATTGGTTAGAGTAGGTTATTGAAGTAGCAATAAGTGGATAAAAGCTTGTGATATCATCAGCTGTACTAGTAAAAAGACTATCATACAGTGATCCTGAATTACGTTCAGGTGCGCCACGGCTAGCAAAGCGATTCAAATTATCAAAAGAGCCAACTTCTGCCAATTTAATTACGCCACCTTTCGGAGCATTAGGATTTACATAATCAACATGTTGAAAGTCAACATGATACTTTGGTTGACCTGAAAGTGAAAAGATGGTTTTGCGGTAAATTACCTCATGTTTTTCAGTAGGAATAACGATATCAATTTGTTTATCCTGAGATGATTGAACAGGAATATTAACATCGGTTTCTTCCTCAGTTTGAGGTGAAATTGTTTGCGGTAAAATTTGTTTTTCTTCATCGGCAAAAGCAGGTGCAGAACAAATGGCAATACTACTTAGGCAACTCAAGATGAATAATTTTTTTATAGGTTGTTTAATTCGACTAATCATCCTAATTCCATTCCTGCTCTATTTGACAATAGCATATTTATGTAACTTCTTATTGATTATTAACAAATAAGTTCTTTAAAACAATTATAATCCCCGATTAAGATGCCTATTTTGCCAAACTTCAACTAAATGAGCAAAACCTAATTAATAAAGTTTATATAAAATGATAAAGTTAGCTTAGAATATTACTTTATTTTTATATTAAACAAGCTATATTAAATCAACTGTATATAATCAGCATCGATATATACTTTTAATATAAAAAACAATTAATATTCTTTTGAAGCAATCTTACTTGGTGCAAAGTATCTATTTCCAAAAGGAATAAAATTAAATGAGCGAATCGTTTTATCAACTTGATCAGAAAAGATTAGACCACAAATACGTAGATCTCAAGCAATTATTATATTAATCAAAAAAATAAAAACTCGACGTTTTACTCAAAAGAGATAGGATTTTATGCAAGTTAATAACTCATCTATGTACCAGTAAAAATGATCAAAAATTAAACTTAAAATTTGGTAGAAATTTAATTCTTTTATTTTAATTATAAAACAATTAGTTATAACTATACTATTCCCTATATTCATAGGGATAAACCGTTCTCAATAATCTCTTGATAGTAATGATTTTGCTGTTCTCTAGACATTAGAGATAATCGAATTTTGTAAAAAAGTTTCCGGTAACTATACGTTTCAGTATAAATATCTTAAAAATAGATAAGAAACCCAAAAATTGATTATCATTGTTCAATTGAAAAGTTAGATGCACTCGCTGCTTATAAAAAGGGATATTACGTATTGTTGACTAAACTCAAAATATTACTTATTGCCGTTTTTGCTTGATGACTGATTTTCCAACAAGTTGAACCTGTTAATAATGCACCTTTGTTAAGGATTTCATCTAAACTAGCATTACGCAATTTATCGAAAGAATCAAAGCTCATCTCTTCAAGTCTTTCAATAATTTTGGCTCCCACGAATTTAAGCTCCATTAACTGCTGCTGTTCTGTTTCTGTAAAAGCCATATTATTCTTCTTACATTTTATTGAATATAATTTTAAATTATCATATAAAATAAATATCTATTTTAACTATTTTTAATAAAATTTCTGTTTTTATTTATTTTTGTTTTTGAAATATTTCAATTCTTCATCGATAAAATATCGTACTAGATTTGCATATAGATCTTTGATTACTTCACCATTAAGCCCTAATTCATTCGACCATTGTTTTCGTTGCTCTAGCATACTGTCAAAACGTTCTTTGGCTTGTACGTCAGTGGTATTTGTTTGAACTTACTGGCAGCTTTGACGTATTCAAAGCGTGTAGCAAGCAATTTAATTATGGAATGGTCAATCTGATCTATTTCGGCACGAATGTGGTTCATATTCTCACATTTGTTTGGCGCTTGGGTAGGTTTATAAGTCACGATTTTATACCTTTTGTTTATTTAGCTTTTTATATCCTATCACTATAGATTATACACAAAAGTATCACTTAGTAGGTGTCATCGTTGCACTATATTTATATATACAAAATTGATTGTGCGCTTTTAATAGAATTGAGTTTAATATTTGGAGATATTTAATAATTAATTAATTGATTTTTTTTTATTTATTAAATCAATTTCGTTTTACATTGATACCGCCCAATAACACAATAATATAACTAAAAATTTTGTTTATATCCTGCTAGTAAAAGATTCGCTGATTTTTTGTATTTTAATGGGTTTTAAAGGATCTTACAGAATATTGAATTGGTGGAGCCAAGGGGGATCGAACCCCTGACCTCAACGCTGCCAGCGTTGCGCTCTCCCAGCTGAGCTATGGCCCCAAATGAAAGGGATAAAACTGTGGCTAATAATATGCAACTAAACGATAAGTGTCAATTAGTTTGGTACTATTTGTTTGAAAAACAGTCTAATAAAACTCTGCCAATTAATGGCAGAGTTCACATGATTAACGCAATATTGAAGGTTGATCTGCACCTTCTGCTTCAATTTTAGGGGGCATAAAGTGTTCACGTTTTACGCCTAATTTGAGTGACATATACGCAGCCACATAAATTGATGAGATTGTACCAAGCACAATACCAACTCCTAATGTTTCAGAGAAACCTTTTAACATTGAACCACCGAAAATATACAGAATAACGACCACTGCAAGGGTTGTACCTGACGTCATCAAAGTACGGTGCAATGTTTGTGTTAACGAGATGTTGATAACATCGTAAGGATCTGCTCGTCGAATCTTTCTAAAATTCTCACGAATTCGGTCGAAAACTACAATGGTATCATTGAGCGAATAACCAATTATCGATAACATTGCAGCAATGATAGTTAAATCTAGTTCTCGTTCAAATAACGATAGATAACCTGCGGTGATGATAACATCATGCGCTAAGGCAACAACCGCACCAGTACCAAATCGCCATTCAAAACGAAAGGCAATATAGATTAGAATACACACTAATGCTGCACAGATGGCCAAAATACCATCTTGGGCAAGTTCAGAGCCTACTGTTGGTCCTACAAATTCAATACGTTTGATTTGAGCATCGGTATCAATATCTTTATGTATTAAATTGGAAATTTTTGTACCTAGTGCATTATCAATAGCAGATGACGTACTACCATCTTTTTGTTTAGCTGAAGGTAATCGAATAATGATATCTTTACTGCTACCATAATATTGCACTATCGGCTCATGATAACCCGCATCGCGTAAACTGTTACGAAGGTCATCAAGGTTAACCACTTTTGTTACTGTGAGTTCTACTGTCGTACCACCAGTGAAGTCTTGTCCTAGGTTAAATCCTTTAACAAAAATAACCACAAAAGATGCGACTACCAATAACATTGAAATCACAAAAGCAATAAAGCCAAATTTTAAAAAGTCGAGGACTCTGCGACCATGATTTAAATCTCTAACATCATGATTTTCTTTTTTATTAATAACCACAATAAACCTCTAAATTGATAACTTATTAACGCGACGACCGCCATAAATAAGATTGGCTAATGCACGAGTACCGACAATCGATGTAAACATCGATGTTACAATACCGATGCCTAGTGTAATGGCAAAACCTTTAATTGAGCCTGTACCGACTGCATAAAGAATAATAGCAGTAATTAAAGTGGTAAGGTTGGCGTCAAAAATACTGCTCCAAGCACCAGCATACCCTTCATTAATTGCATGCTGAACACTGCGTCCATTGCTAAGTTCTTCTTTTATTCTTTCATTAATCAGTACGTTGGCATCAACAGCCATACCAACGGTTAACACAATACCCGCAATACCTGGCATGCTTAGCGTTGCCCCAGGAAGTAAAGACATTGCACCAACAATTAAAATTAAGTTAGCAACTAATGCAAGGCTAGCAAATACGCCAAACAGACGATACATCACTAACATAAAGATGACTGAAATCGCTAAACCCCATGCGCAAGATTCTAACCCTTGAGTTATATTTTCTTGCCCCATTGATGGTCCAACAGTGCGCTCTTCAATGATTTGAATCGGAGCAATTAAAGCCCCTGCACGTAATAATAATGATAAATTTTTAGCTTCATCAATATTACCAATACCCGTTACCTGAAAACGGTCACTAAAAATACCTTGAATCGTTGCTACATTGATAACACGTTCTTGTTTTTCAAGAATTGGTTTGTCGTTTTCATCACGTTTACCAGTGTCTTTGTATTCAACAAACAATGTTGCCATCGCTTTATGAAGATTTTTTTGGGTAAAATCAAACATTCTTTTACCCCCCGAGCCATCAAGAGTAATAGCAACTTCGGGTTGACCATATTGATTAGCACGATATGAAGAATCAGTTATATGCTCCCCTGTTAACACAATACGCTTATAAAGTAATACTGGGCGACCACTCTCCATATATTTAATTTCTGAACCATAAGGAACACGCATATCACCATTTAGAATGGCTGGCAAGTTAGGGGTACTTTCTTCATTAACTTGTCTAAATTCAAGTGTTGCTGTTGCTCCTAAAATACGTTTAGCTAATGCTGTGTCTTGTATACCCGGTAATTCAACAACTATACGATCAGCACCTTGGCGTTGAACTATTGGTTCAGCAACACCTAACTGATTAACACGATTTCGTAAAATTGTAGTGTTTTGTTGTACAGCATCATTTTTTGCTTGTTGTAACCGTTGTTCACTAACATTAACTACAATAGCATTATCACTTTGAGAAACAACTTTGAAATCTTGTATACCGTTGATCTTAGTGATGGCCTTATTGCGATCTTCAGTATTGTCAAATTGTATTAAAATTTGCTGATTACTATCTTTACTGATCGTTTTATAATTTAATTTGCTATTAGTAAATTCGGCTTTTATGTTTTCAATAGATTGTTCAGTGAGTTTACTTAATGCGGTTGTCATATCGACTTCCATTAAAAAGTGAACACCACCACGCAAATCAAGACCAAGCTTCATTGGTTCAGCACCTAACACCGTAAGCCAAGTTGGGGTTGCTGGTGCTAAATTTAATGCAACGATATACTGCTCACCTAACGCTTCTGCAATGATTTCTTTTGCTTTAAGCTGTGTATCGTTATCACCAAGACGAATTAAAATGGACTTATTTTCATAAACCAGTGATTTTGGTTTGATATGATTATCAGTTAAAAGTTTTTTGATTTTATCTTGCGTAGTAACGTTAATTTCAGCAGTATCTGATCCAGAGATTTGTATAGCAGGATCTTCACCATAAATATTTGGAAGTGCATAAAGAAGGCCGAGGCAAATTACAACGACCAACATAATGTACTTCCACAAAGGATAGCGGTTTAACACGACGTATTCTCTTGTGGTATTAGGTAATTAATACAATGAACAATAATAGCGAATAAAATACTATTCTATTATAGTGATTTCATTGTCCCTTTTGGTAAAACTGATGTGATAAAGTCACGTTTGATCACTATTTCAGTTGTATCATTTAATTCTAGCGCGATGTAACCATTTTCGTTAACTTTTGCCACACGACCAATAATTCCACCGTTAGTTAATACTTCATCACCTTTTGAAATTGATGCCATTAAATCACGATGAGCTTTGGCACGTTTTTGCTGTGGTCGCATAATCATAAAATAGAAAAATAAGCCAAATACAACTAACATAATTGGCAGAATATAATCACCACCTGGCTGGTTACCATCAGCTGCATAAGCATTAGAGATTAAAAATTCCATATTGGTCCTCTTGATTAAAATAAATTTTAAAAGTTGGAATTATAACATAATAAATTAATCTATTATTAACTATTTCTTGTTAAAAAGTTTCCGGTAACTATGTGTTTTAGTATAATACAAAGCATTTAATACTACTTAGACTGATATGATTCCGCTGATAAAACGATATGGCGGATAAATACTACCTATGTAGTTAAATATTGCGCCATACTAACTAAGTTAAATAACCATTTAGGGTATATTCCACAAAGCATCGTCAATAAAGCACATAACACAATGATTAATTCACTTATTCTAATATCAGTCCATTTTAATTTAATTGAAGATTTACTTGATATTTGATCATCACGACAAACTGGTCTTATATAAAGGTTGATAATTAAGCGAGCATAGAAATAAAGGCCTAATGCACTGCCAATAACTACGGCAGCGACTAACCACCATAATTCGGCTGTTACACCTAATAACACCAGTAAAAATCGTCCAACAAATCCCGCAGTTAAGGGAGTTCCTGCTAAAGATAAAAGTCCAACTCCCATGGCTAATGCTAGAATTGGCCTTCGCCAAAATAGTCCTGATAGGTCAATTTCGTTTTCATGATCTTGAAGTTCATTAGAGTGTGAATCTAAACTGATCGCGCCTAAAATACAGATATTAGCTAAAATATAGCCAATTAGATAAACACCAATAGTTTCTAATGCTAATACTTGATATTGCACAGCTATTAAAGCCGTTAATAGATAACCAAAATGTGCTATTGATGAATAGGCTAATAGTCGCTTTAAACTACTTTGCATTAGCGCCAATAAGTTGCCCCACAAAATAGAACAAAATGCCATAATAACTAAAATAATACGGATAGTTTCATTGTTAACAATAGGTGCCAATAAAAATAGCCTTGCGATAGCACAAAAAATTGCTACTTTTCCGACTGTTGATAACAATAAGGCAACTATTGTTGGTGCGCCTTGATAAACATCTGGTAACCATAGTTGAAATGGTACTAGCGATAGTTTAAAACCAATGCCTACCAGCATTAAACATACGCCTATCAATAATAATGTGCTTGGATAGGACATCGTTGAGAGTTGGTAACTTAAACCACTAAAAGTGAGTTCTCCAGTAGTTGCATAATAAAAAGCAATCCCCATTAATAAAAACACGCTGGCGATAGCAGATAAAATCATGTATTTAACCGCTGCTTCCAATGAATGAGTCTGCGTATATTGATAACCAATTAATCCAACAAATGGAATAGATAACAGTTCGATCCCAATAAAAAATACAATTAAATGGCTTGCGTAAATAAGTGTTACACCACCTAATGCCATGAAAAGTAAAATTAAATAAAATAATCCATGATGATGCTGTTCTTGTTTAAACCAACGATAAGCAAAACATGCAACGGAAATAGATATCATTAAAATCAAACTGGTGTAAAGTAGCCCATAGCCATCACAAGTAAAAAGAGTTGTGATATGGTGTGCTTTCCACTCATCTTTTGACTCATCATCAATATTCGAATTATCCCCAAGATTAGAATTGGTATCGATATTTTTATTGTCAATGCTATTATTTTCGGTATTACTATCAATGTTTATAGTTTCATCTTCATTAGACGATTCGGTTGTTTCTGTAGATACCGTATCAATTGCAATAGTTTCTTCGCTTGATGGGTTTTGTTCTTTAGCTGGCTCCGAAATCGATGCTGATATTTGCATATTATCACTGCTGATATCAGTAATAGCTTGAGTGCTAAAAGAAATTTTATATCCAACCATCATAGAGCAAATTAACGCACAGGTTAATCCGCATACCGTTAAAATAGCACATCCTTTGGTACTTAATTTAAAAACAAATAGTAAAAACAAAAAAACGATAATGGCTAAGCTTAATACAATAATAGGTGATAAAGCTATCATAGGTTATTACTCCCCTACTCGCTCTGTGGTTATGTATTGTTGTGTTTGATTCACGACAGAATAAGACATATCTAAAACCACTTGAGGATACAAACCGATAAAAATGAGGGCAATTAAGATACTTGATAGTAATATAAGATCTTTTTTGCTAAGCAGATGTTTTGTTGCAATACTTTTATCAACCACTCCATAAAAAATTGGTTGCATTCGTACAATAAATGAAATAGATAGTAATAACAAACCAATTACAAGCAAAATTGTATAATAGGAAAAAGCATTATAACTACCAAGCAACATCATATAATTCCCGACAAAATTAGCCGTGCCGGGAATTCCTAAAACTGCCAATATGAAAAACAGAGTAAACGAAGATAAATAAGGCACTCTTTCTTTAAGTCCAACAAATTGATTTATGTTTCGAGTTGAATAACATTCAACTAATAATCCACTAATTATAAACATGCCGACGATTGCTAAATTGATGGCTATCATTTGAATAACCACACCTTGATAAGCAAGAACAGAACCACTATAAATTATTGCAGTTACAAATCCCATTAAAGCAATATGAATATAAGCTATTAGCTTTTTAATATCAGTTTGGTTAAAAGCAAGTAAAGCAGCATAAACAACTGTAAGCAGTGCAAATGCTAACATTAGTGGCATAATAATAATTGATGCATTAGGAAATAATGGTATAACAAAATGCAATAAGCCGAATGCAGCTGTGTTAAGTAATAACCCGCTAATCATCATTGAGCCAGTCGTTGAAGATTCGATATGGGCTTCAATAAACCAACCATGAAAAGGAACAAAAGGGATACGCACGATAAAAGCAGCTAAAAAACCTAACATAATTAAAAATTCGGTATAACTCGAAATTGGTGTTTTGGTTAATTCTTGATAATCAAACGTCCAATGTCCTGTTAAGTTCCAGTTAATCAAAGCCAATGAAACTATTGAGATTAACATAAGTAAACTGCTTACTTGAGTATAAATCAAGAATTTACTTGCACCATTAAAACGTAATTGTGAGTTTGAGTCTCGCCGTCCCCATAATGAGATTAAAAAATAGATGGGGATTGCCACCGCTTCCCAAAAGAAAAACATTAAAAATAAGTCAGTAATTACAAACAACATCATAATAGCTGATGTCATAAATAATAGACATAAGTAAAATAGACCAAGATTGTTTATGCTTTCTTTACTAGAATAGACAATAGTCAATAATACAATAAATAGGGTTGAAGTAATAACAACCATAGATAAACCATCTAAGGCAAGATGAAAACGAATTCCTAATAGAGGAATCCATTCTAGATTAACTTCTTTTACCCAGTTTTGTCCTTGATTTGATATATTTACAGCATCTGTCCATAATACAATTATTATCAATAATGTAATGCAAATAGTAGTAAACGCCACAATTATTGGTAATCTTGACCAACGGATTTGGATATCGGCAGAAACAACGCCTCTTTGTAAACATATATGGCATAGCCAACCAATAAATCCGCCTATTACAGGTAAAAAAACAAGCCATAACAACATGAATGATTAAACCTTTATTAAATAAAAATCAGCAGCATTAATATGATAATACTACCTATAACCATCGATACCATATACCACCGAATTTGCCCATTTTCTAGGCCAACGATGAATGAGTTTACTTTTTTGATCCCCAACACTATCCAATTATCCCAAAAAGCTAGTGGATCTTTTTTCAAAAAACGAGCCAAATAGATATAAGGTTTTACAAATAAAGTATGTAATAAATAATCATAATGCCAATCACTATTACATAAACGTAAAAAGAATTTAATCATTGGCGTATTAAGCACTTCTTTTACTTCACTATTTGGATGTGCATATAAAATATAAGCAATAAGAAAACTCAATCCAGTCACAGCAGCTAGTAGTAGCTGAAAAGGTAATTGTCCATTAGTATCTAACTCAGCTATTGGAATAATACCTTGAATTGGTAATGGAAAATAAATAAATAAAGCTGTAGTAAATATCAATAAGATGAAAATTGGCAAATAATTTAACCATTTAGTTTTAGTAAAATCATACTGTTGTTGCTTATGATAAAAAACCATTGAAATTAAACGCCAAATACCTAAGCTAGAAAGTAAGATACCGAGCAAACCAATAGTCCCAGATATCAATTTATTTTGATTCATTAACCCCAATATAATATCCCCTTTGATATAAAAGGAAGAAGAAATCCAAGGCATAGCACTAAGCGATAACATAACTAACAAAAACACCGCATACAACATCGGAAACGTTTTAATTAAACCACCAAGTTTGCTGATATCTCGTTCACCTTGGCATTTTTTAATCAAAATTGATGAAGCAAAAATGAGTAATGTACTTGTAACGACATAATTAATTAAGCAATTGAGAGACAAACTCCAACTCTGTGCTGAAAAAGCATAAAACAAATAACTAATTTGCGTTAAATTAATATATGTAACAATTCGTTTAATATCATATTGCACTAGGGCAATAGCGCTAGCAAATAATATGGTCAGTGATGAAATCATCGCTATAATAGTAAGAACATCGCTAGACATCATAAACAAATCACTAAGTCTTAATACTAAATACACTCCAGCCAAAATCACTGTTGAAGATTGCAATAAAGCCATCGCTGGCATCGGAGCTAATGTTGTTTCAGCAAACCATGAATGCATAGGAAATAGTGCAGACTTACTCATTGCACCAAGGAATAACATTAGAGTAATCCAAAATACGATATCTGAATCGATAGCCAAATTATCATGTGCTTGCATCAAAACATCACGAATATTTAATGTTTCTAAAGTTTGATATAATAAAAATATGCCAATAATTAAAAAGATATCAGTTAAATGCATGATGATAAACGCTTTGACCGCAGCATAACCATTACGCACCTGTTTATAGTAAATACCGATAAGTAAGTAAGTACTTATACTTACACCTTCCCAGCCAATTAACATAACAAATAGGTTATCAACTAATACGATGGTTAATAGGCTAGCAATTAACAAATTACTGTAAGCGTAGAAAGTATAAATATCCTTTTTTAGAGTTAAATAGCAAGCCGCAAAAAAGTAGATCAACAAACCAAAAAATGCGATTAAAGCTAAAAAGGTTAACGATAAACCATCTAAGGTTAAAGTAATAGGTATAGTAAAATCACCAACAGAAAACCAATTCCATAATGGCCTGCTATAAACTAAGGTCATGTCAGGTACTGTATTTGAGCTAAAATCAATACAAGAAAATATAGTAATCAATGCAATTATTAACATAGTACTAATACCAATAATAATTACATTAATTGATCGAATATGCCTTCCAAAGCAAACCAATATTAGAAAAGAAAGCAAAGGAATAAAAATAGTTAAATAAAGTAAATTCATCCTTTCATTTCGCTCAACGAGTCAATATTAAAGATTTTTCGGCGGTAGAATAGTTTCATCATTAATGCAAGACCGACACAAACCTCAGCTAAGGCTGTTATTACCGCTAATATTGCAAGGATTTGTCCATCTGATTGTTGCCAATAGCTACTTGCCGCAAACAACGCAACTATTGCCCCATTATTCATAATAATAAGACTAAGTAATAAAAAATAGAAATGACGTCGAATCATTACCCCTAACAGTCCAATCACAAATAAGATAGAGGCAAAAATAAGACAATGCATAAGTGGAATCATATTATTTCTCCGACATAAGCCGATGCATAAAATGATAACTAACCACAGCTGCACCGAATAATAAAAATATAGCTAATTCAACCATTAAAATATATGCATACGTGGACATTTCATGCATTAATTCATAAGATTCTTTCAGTTCTGAATAATCAGTACTTACTACACCGTAAATCAGTGCTACCAGTAATATAAACGCTAAAACGACTGGACCTAGCCAAATTTTAGGGCTAATTCCTTGTTTATATTTTTCAACATTATCAATGTTAATTTTCAAAATTGAAGCGACAAGTAAAAAAAGAGTTACCGAGCCACCAATAAATAATAAAATATATAAAATTGTAGAATAATATGTATCAAGTAGAATAAATATTAATGCTGAAGCAAAAAGTGAAATAACAAGGTATAAAATTGCTTTATCAACCCGTAAGCTACTAATCACTTTTATACTAGCAACAACAGCAATAATCGACGCGATATAAAAAACAGCGATCATTAAATAATCCAATATGTATTCATAATGTAGCTAGTATATACCCAAATGATATCAAGATACAGTTTACTACTGTGTTCATAAAAAAAATAATCTTGTTAAACAGCCTTCTGATGAATATTTCAAAACTGAATGGACATTTTGAAGTTAACTTTTCATGCTAGATATAATTAAAACAACTAAAAAAAATAAAAACCATAAAATTTTATTATTTAAATTCAAAGTTAAATTGTAATAAAGTATAACTTAAGCACATTAATCAACATTATACCTATCCCATTAAATTGTCATTTTGAACCATACAGCTTAAAGGTGTTTAGGCATAATAAAATCGAAGACGAGAAAATCATGAATAACCAATACTCATCAATGAGAAGTAATGTCAATATGTTAGGCACTTTACTAGGTAACGCAATCAAACGTGCTACCGGTAATGAAACATTTGATTTAGTTGAAATGGTAAGAAAATTATCGAAATCAGCTCAACAAGGTGATACTCAAGCTCATAATGAGTTACTTAAATTAATTGAAAACCTTAATGATGACGATTTATTACATGTTGCACGGGCATTCAATCAGTTTTTGAATTTGGTCAATACAGCCGCTGAGTATTATGGTATTTCACCCCATGGGGAAGCTTCTAGTAGCCCTAAAAAAATGACCGAATTATTTAGCACACTAAAAAACCTTAATTTTTCAAATCAAACTATTACAAAAGCAATTAATGATTTGTCAATTGAATTAGTATTGACCGCACACCCGACCGAAATCAATCGCCGAACAATGATTAATACTTATACAACTATAAATAACTGTCTATCACAACTGGACCATGATGATTTAGCTGACTACGAAATTGGGCGCATTATGCGACGTTTGAAGCAGTTAGTTTGTCAGGCTTGGTATACTGATGAAATACGTAAAAAACGCCCTACTCCAATTGATGAAGCGAAATGGGGATTCTCAGTCATTGAAGATAGCTTATGGAATGGTGTACCTCTATTTTTACGTGAACTTAATGACCAATTAGTTGATGCGTTTGATGAACAATTATCGGTTGATCATGTCCCTATTAAATTCACCTCATGGATGGGGGGAGATCGTGATGGTAATCCAAATGTCACAGCAAAAATAACAGAAAAAGTCATGTTACAAGCCAGATTAAAGGCAATTGAGTTGTTTTTAGCTGACATTCAAATACTTGTTCGAGAGCTTTCAATGACAGAATGCTGTAAATCGGTTATTGAACTGTTAGATGAAAAAAACAAAAACGTTTCAGAGCCATATCGGGCTGTAATGAAGCAGTTACGGACACGTTTAATTAAAACTCACAACTATATTGAAGCTTTATTGAATAATGAACCGATATTAGCCCCTTGTGATATTTTGATTAAAAATGAGCAGTTGTGGCATCCGCTTTATGTTTGTTATGAATCATTAATTGATAATGGAATGTCAACGATTGCTCATGGACCATTGTTAGATACACTGCGTCGCATAAAAAGCTTTGGCTTACAATTAGTCAGATTAGATATCCGCCAAGACAGCTCAGTACATACAGAAGCGCTTGATGCATTAACCAAAGAGCTTAACTTAGGTAGTTATGCCCAATGGTCTGAAGAAGAAAAACAAGCATTTTTATTAACCGAGTTACAATCAAATCGACCATTATTACCTTACAGCTGGCAACCAGATCAAATGGTTCAAGAAGTATTAGATACTTGTCGTGTAATAAAAAAAGCGGGCGAAGAATCAATTGCTTCTTACGTAATTTCAATGGCTAAAGCACCTTCTGATATTTTAGCGGTCTATTTATTATTAAAAATCGTTGACTGCCACAAACACATTCCCATAGTACCGTTATTTGAAACTCTAGAAGACTTAAATAATGCTAAATCAATCATGCAAAAACTACTGGATATCCCTTGGTATTACAATAAAATTCAAGGTAAACAGATGGTGATGATAGGTTATTCTGATTCGGCTAAAGATGCAGGTACTTTTGCCGCGTCTTGGGCACAATATCGGTCACAAGAGGAATTAGTTAATTTATTTGAAAAATATAATATCAATTTAGTGTTATTTCATGGACGAGGAGGATCAATTGGTCGAGGGGGCGCACCAGCTCATGCCGCACTGCTTTCGCAACCACCTGGATCATTAAAAGGAGGACTTAGAGTTACTGAACAAGGTGAAATGATCCGCTTTAAACTTGGTCTACCAGAAGTGGCTCTTAGTAGTCTTATGCTTTATACTTCTGCTATTTTACAAGCCAACTTATTACCACCACCTGCACCTAAACAGGAATGGCGCAATATTATGGACGAAATGTCAGAAATTTCATGCCATTGTTATCGTAGTTATGTACGAGAACGAGCTGAATTTGTTGATTATTTTAGAGCTGTAACACCTGAGGTTGAATTAGCCAGATTACCACTAGGCTCAAGACCACAAAAACGCCGAACAGGTGGAGGTATTGAAAGTTTACGTGCTATTCCTTGGATTTTTGCTTGGACACAAAACCGTTTAATGGTGCCATCTTGGCTCGGTGCAGGAAGTGCACTAAGAGCTATTATTGGAGAAGGCAGACAAAACATTCTTAAAGAGATGTACCACAATTGGCCTTTCTTTAATGCCCGATTAGGTATGCTTGAAATGGTTTACGCAAAATCTGCGCCAAATATTCACCAATATTACGAACAACGCTTAGTCGATTCTGCATTATGGCCATTAGGTGAAGAATTAAGAAATTTGTTAACCCAAGATATCAACACAGTGTTAACTATTACTGATGATATTAGTTTAATGGCTGATTTACCTTGGATAGCACAGTCGGTAGCATTACGTAATACTTACATTGAACCATTAAACTTATTACAAGTAGAGTTACTGAGTCGCTCTAGGAAAAACAATAATCATGAAAACATCATTGTTGAACAAGGGTTAATGATCACCATCTCAGGAATCGCAGCAGGTATGCGAAACTCAGGATAAAATAAAAAAGGCTAATGCCTTTTTTTATTTTTCCGATAATAATTGATCTAAATAAGCTTTAGCGTCTTGATCTCCTTGCTCGCTAGCTTTAGTAAACCAATAAATGGCACGATCTTTATCTTTATCCGTGCCTTCGCCTTCTAGATATTTAATACCTAAATTATATTGGGCATCAACACTGCCTTGCTCTGCAGCTTTTAGATACCATTCAACAGCTTTTTCCTCGTCTTTAGGCACTCCTCCACCTACATCATACATCACACCAATATTATATTGTGCATCAGCATTACCTGCTTCAGCAGCTTTGGTGAACCAATATGCAGCTTGCGTATTGTCAGGTTTAGTTCCCGTACCTGTTGCATACATAATAGCTAAATTATACATCGCTAATACATGACCATGCTCTGCCGCCTGTGTATAAAAATAGCTAGCAGCCACATAATCTTGGGTCAAACCATCACCTTTTTCAGACATTAACCCTAAATAATATTGCGCTTCTGGAATGTTATCTTTAGCTGCTTTACTAAACCAATCAGCTGCCGTCATACGATCTTCTTTTACGCCATCACCAAAAAAATACATAATACCAAGGTTTAGATAAGCATCATAAATACCTTGATCACCGGCTTGAGTAAAATAATCAATCGCAGTTAATGTGTTTTTTTCTACTCCATTACCATCTTTATACATTAAAGCTAAATTATATTTAGCCAATGCATAATTTTGATCTGCCGCTAATTTAAAATATTTAAACGCTTCATTTAAATCAGCTTTGGTTCCATCGCCTTTTTGATACATAAAAGCTAAATTATTTTGTGCCTTGGCAAGTCCTTGTTCTGCCGCTTTTTTATACCAAAAAAAAGCACGAACATCACTAACCTCAACACCCACTCCTTGTTTATAAATATTGCCTAATGAGTACTGGGCTTCCGCATTCCCTTTCTCTGCAGACAAACGTAAAGAAGGAAGTAATGAATCTGAAGCTTTAAGCTTTAATTGAGTGTCATCTGATTGCGTCTTATAATCTGCCGCCATTGCACTATAAGAAATAGATAACAATAGTACTAATAATATTTGAAAATTTTTCATATTTTTATGATTATTATGGCATTTACAATAATTATACATAATTGTTAGCAAAGGGAATAGTTTTTGTTTTTACTATTTTGTTTATACAATTAATATTAGCTAAAAATAAATATGATCCTATAATCCTAATTCATTCCAAATTTCATCAATACGAGCAATGACTTTTGGATCTTTCTTAATTATCTTTCCCCATTCACGATTTGTTTCACCTGGCCATTTATTGGTAGCATCTAAACCCATTTTAGAGCCTAATCCAGAGACAGGTGAAGCAAAGTCCAAATAATCGATCGGTGTATTATCAATAAAAGTCGTATCCCGATGAGGATCCATTCGTGTCGAAATAGCCCACATTACATCTTTCCAGTCACGCGCATTAATATCATCATCACAGACAATTACAAATTTGGTATACATAAATTGTCGCAAATAAGACCAAATTCCCATCATAACTCGTTTAGCATGGCCTGGATATTGCTTTTTAATAGTAACAACCGCAATACGGTATGAACATCCTTCTGGCGGTAAATAAAAATCAACAATTTCAGGGAACTGCTTTTGTAAAATTGGAATAAAAACTTCATTCAAAGCAAGTCCCATGATTGCGGGTTCATCTGGTGGTCTACCTGTATAAGTTGAGTGATAAATCGCATCTTTCCGGCGAGTTAAGTGCGTTACAGTAAATACGGAAAATTGCTCAACTTCATTATAATAACCTGTGTGATCACCATACGGACCTTCTGATGCTAACTCATTAGGATCAATATAACCTTCAAGAATTATCTCTGCACTAGCTGGAACATCTAAATCATTTGATAACGATTTGACTACCTCTGTTCGGCTACCACGTAACAATCCAGAAAAAGCATATTCAGGTAGAGTATCTGGCACTGGTGTCACTGCACCTAAAATGGTGGCTGGATCAGCACCAATAGCAATACTAACTGGAAATCTTTCGTTTGGATGTGCTTGTTGCCATTCGGCAAAATCAAGTGCACCACCACGATGTGAAAGCCAGCGCATGATCAATTTATTTTTTCCTAAAAGTTGCAAGCGATAAATGCCCACATTTTGTCGATCTTTATAAGGACCTTTAGTAATAGTCAGTCCCCAAGATAACAGAGGTGCTACATCTTCGGGCCAGCAATGCATAATAGGTAAACGAGTCAAATCCACCTCATCATCCTTAAAAATCACCTCTTGGCATGGTGCTGAAGAACGATGTTTGACTGGCATATTTAGTACTTGTTTATACTTAGGTAATACATTAAAAAATTGCCGTATACCCTTAGGGGGTTCGGGTTCACGTAAAAATGCCAATAACTCACCAATTTCACGCAAAGCTGAAGTATCTTCACGCCCCATTCCCATTGCAACACGTTTAGCGGTACCAAACAAATTACATAAAACAGGCATGTCATAACCAATCGGATTTTCGAATAATAAAGCAGGTCCTCCATTGTGTAAAGCACGATCAGCAATTTCGGTCATTTCGAGATAAGGATTAACAGGAAAAGTAATTTTTTTTAATTCGCCTTGTTGTTCAAGATAATCTAAAAAATCTCTAAAATTTGAAAAATTCATTTATTACTACTCCCTGTTACTTAATAGTCTTGAGTTAACCGAATCCTAAAATCATTTTTAATACTTAATACTAATGTAGCTTTGATATTTAACTAGTCTGCATCAAAGTTTTCACTATATATAGGTACTTGTTTATTTTGATTACACTCAACAATTTTAGGTAATAAGGCATCAAATTGTTTTTTATCGATTTCAATAAATTTATCTTGATCAACTTGATAAAATAAAAATTGTTCAGATTGATCATCAAATAGAAACGAGGCTATCCAGTCATTTCGATCATCACTATTTTCATTAGCAAATATCTGAATAACACTATTTTCACGTTTTTCAGGTTGATCATGTAATTTATAATCAATTATCTTCTCTGATATTTTAACGTCATACTCATCGAAAATAATATAATCATTTTGATTGGGCTGGCACTTTTTTATATTTATATCAGCATTACTAGTTGGTACAAAAAAACATAAACAAGACAACACAACGGCATATAGGCTTAATTTCATTTCAAACCTCTTAAATTAGATTTAATCAAACTATGAATATTACCAATAGCTTCACTGTTATTTGGTGATAAAGTAAGATTGGCTGCTTCATCAATAGTTAACCATTGGTAAGCTAAATGCTCAGTAAGTATCGGTGTTATCTCTTTAATAACAGGCAGATAAAACCAATGTTCTTTATTTAGCTTAACTTCTGGCGCATATTTATGTCTAAATTGCGGGAAAATCTCAAATTCAACGGAATACTTCGCATCAATTAACTCAAGATTTTGCCCTATAATATCAATACCTGTTTCTTCAAAAACCTCACGAATTGCTGTTTCTCGTGGTAACTCGTTATCTTCCATACTACCTGTTACTGATTGCCAAAAATAAGGGTCGTCTTGGCGCTGTAACATAAGGCAACGGTTTGTTGTCTGGCAGAAAATTACCACCAGAACAGATTCAGGTTTTTTGAATTTTCGCATCAAATATCACTATTTTTTACTTACTTCAATACCAAGTTCAGTCAATGCTGCAATATTGGCTGGGCTTGGAGCATCAGTAAGTAAACAAGTTGCTGCTGTAGTTTTAGGAAACGCTATTACATCGCGAATATTATCCGTTCCAGTTAATAACATACTTAATCGATCTAATCCAAATGCCAATCCTGCATGAGGAGGTGTGCCATATTTTAATGCATCAAGTAAAAAACCAAATTTCTCACGTTGATCATGTTCATTAATACCTAAAATTGAAAAGACAGCTTGTTGCATTTCGCTACGGTGAATACGAACCGATCCACCACCAACCTCATAACCATTGATTACCATATCATAAGCATTTGCAACAGCATTTTCAGGATTATTCAGAAGTTCTTCTGGTGTATAATCTTTTGGTGACGTAAATGGATGATGCATAGCACTTAAACCTTCATCTGTTTGTTCAAACATCGGGAAATCAATAACCCAAAGTACCGCCCATTTACTTTCATCGGTTAAACCTAAATCTTTACCAACTTTTAAACGTAATGCCCCTAACGCATCACTCACTACTTTATAGCTATCGGCACCAAATAATAAAATATCACCATCTTTAGCATTGGCACGATTAAGCAGTGCTTCCATTTGCAATTCATTAAAGAATTTAGCAACTGGGCTTTGTACACCTTCTAACCCTTTGCTACGTTCATTAACTTTAATCCAAGCCATACCTTTTGCGCCGTAAACTGAAATGAATTGCGTATATTCATCAAGTTGTTTACGTGTTAATTGTGCACCGTTTGGAACACAAAGCAACGCAACGCGTCCTTTCGGATCGTTAGCTGGTGTTGAAAACACTTTAAAATCAACATCTTTAACCAAATCAGCCACATCAATAATTTCAAGTGGATTACGCAGATCAGGTTTATCACTTCCAAAGCGACGCATCGCTTCAGCAAAAGTCATAATAGGAAATTTACCTAAATCCACATTTTTCACATGTAACCAAAGCTCACGAATCATCTTCTCCATAACATCACGCACTTGCTCTGCTGTCATAAATGAAGTTTCAACATCGATTTGCGTAAACTCAGGCTGACGATCGGCTCGTAAATCTTCATCGCGAAAACATTTTACAATTTGATAATAACGGTCGAATCCTGACATCATTAGCAATTGTTTAAATAATTGTGGCGATTGTGGCAGCGCATAAAACTCACCTTTATGGATTCGACTTGGAACCAAGTAATCTCGTGCGCCCTCAGGAGTTGCTTTGGTTAACATTGGCGTTTCGATATCTAAAAAACCATGTTCGTTCATAAACGAACGAACAAATGCGGTAATTTTAGCTCGCGTTTTAAAAATCGTTGCCATTTCAGGGCGACGCAAGTCAATATAACGATATTTTAGACGTTGCTCTTCACTGTTATTTTGATTGAAATCAAGAGGCAAGACATCGCTACGGTTAAATATTGTCAATTCAGTTGCCAAAATTTCAACCTCTCCGGTTGCCATATCTTTATTGATTTGACCCTCCGGACGTGCTCTTACTTTACCTTTAATTTGGATACAAAATTCATTACGAAGCTCACCAGCAAGTTGATATGCTTGTTGATAATCAGGATCAAAAAAGACTTGCACAATACCTTCACGATCACGCATATCGATAAAAATCATACCGCCTAAGTCTCGGCGTTTATTGACCCAACCACATAATGTTACTTCTTGATTAATATAACTTGCATTGAGTTGTCCGCAATAAATTGTTCTCATTAAAATATCCTGTTTAAATATCAATCTATAAAAAATAAGAAATATTATAAATCAAATAGAGCCCTTATAAAGGCATTTATTTAGATTTATTCTTCAATTGCTTAATTATATCCAGTCAACATGTCCTTATTGCCCACAAATAAGCAATTGATTATACTCGTTTGTTGACGTAAGCAATCTAGGTTATGTATATTAACCGCACAATAATAGATTATGATTTTAGTTATCATGGCTAAGTTTTATTAATAATATATTTTATGAGGCCCATAAGGATGGATATTTTAAAAGACTATAAAGTGCATTTACTTGCACTAGTCGTTGTTTTGGCATGTGAGTTTATCGGTAAGCAGTCTATTTGGATTATCGCCGTGTATCCGATGTTATACGCCATGATCATCGGTGGAGTAATAAGTATTCCCAAATTAAAAATATTAAAACTAAAAAATATGAATAATGCCAGCGCCATCATGATGGTAACTTTGATGTTACTTATTGCCAAGCTTGGCGTTTCTGTCGGTCCTAAGATTGATATGATTCTAAAAGATGCTAAGTTAGCATTAATTTTTCAGGAATTAGGTCATTTTGCTGGTACGATTTTATTGGGTTTGCCACTAGCAATGATATTAGGCATGAAACGGGAAGCTGTAGGTGCAACTTATTCTGTTGCTCGCGAACCGAATATAGCAATTGTTGCAGATAAATATGGATTGGATTCCGCTGAAGGTCGAGGCGTTATGGCGATGTACGTTTGTGGCACACTTTATGGTGCTATTTGGATGAGTATACTAGCCAGTGTGATGGCAAAACTAGATATTCTCCATCCTTATGCTTTAGCCATGGGAGCTGGGGTTGGAAGTGGTAGTATGATGGCGGCATCACTTGCTCCAATAAGTGACCTTTATCCAGAAATGGCGAGTGAAATCAAAGCCTATGCAACAACAGCAAACTTAATGTCGAGTGTTGTTGGTATTTATATTTATACATTATTTTCACTACCGTTTGCCTCTTTCTTATATAACATCTTTTCCCGTTTACGACGTAATAAAGAAGGAGCACTATAATGAAAAGTTTAGAAACAATATTTTTACTGATCTTAGTTGCCATTATTATGGCTGCTGGTAATACAGTAGGTTACAAAATTGATTTTATGCTGTCATTAGAAGCGTTATCAATTTTAGTTGTTATATCAATTGTTGGTTATTTTGTTGGCAAAATTCCAGTATTAAACAAATTTCCAGTTATTTTATGGGTATCAGTTGTAGCCGCAGTGGCTTCATCACCTATTTTCCCTTTTCATGAACAAGTTGTTTCACTTACTGACAAGGTTTCTTTATTGGCGGTTTGTACCCCAGTGCTTGCTTATGCTGGATTGGCTATTGGTAAAGATTTAGCATTATTTAAAAGTATCTCATGGCGAATTATTCCTGTTTCATTAGCGGTATTTTCAGGCACTTTTATTTTGGCAGCAATCATTGCTCAAATCACCTTGCATTGGGAAGGTGTTATCTAATTTGCACTAGGATTTAATTTATGACAAAAGAAGAACTTAAAAAAAAGGTTTGTAGTGCAATTGCAAACCGTAAAGCCGATATTAAGGCGATTGCTGAATCAATTTGGGTAGAACCTGAACTTGGTTATAAAGAACACAAAACAGCTCAAAAAGTTGAGCAAACTTTTGAAAAACTAGGTATTCCATTTAAAAATAAATTAGCACTAACAGGAGTAAAAGGTCGCCTAAAAGGAGGAAAAGGTAGTAAATATAGCATTGCTGTTATCGGCGAGCTTGATGCTATTATTTGTGCAGATCACCCTGCTGCTGACGAAACATCTGGTGCTGCGCACTGCTGTGGACATAATGCTCAAATTGCAAATATGATGGCAGTAACGATGGGATTAATTGATTCAGGGGCTATGCAATTTTTAGCTGGCGATGTCGTACCATTTGCTGTTCCAGCTGAAGAATATGTTGAAATCACTTATCGAAATCGCTTAATAGAAGAAGGTAAAATCAAATATATTGGTGGCAAACCGGAGTTAATTTCACGTGGCGAGTTTGACGATATTGATATGGCATTACAAATACATTTAACTAGTGTACCTAATGAACGTCAAAATGGTTTTATCGAAATATCAACAACTAGCAATGGTTTTATCGGAAAATTAATTAAATATAAAGGTGAGGCAGCACATGCTGCTGCAGCGCCTCATGCTGGCGTCAATGCCTTAAATGCTGCGATGATGGGAATGATGGGGGTGCATGCTATTCGTGAAACATTTCAAGAAAAAGACTACATTAGATTCCATCCAATTATTACCCAAGGTGGTGATTTAGTAAATGTAGTTCCAAGCGATGTCAGAATGGAAAGCTATGTGCGCGCAGGCAATGTGCCTGCCATGATTGATGCCAATGAACGAATAAATCAAGCATTAAAAGCTGGAGCAATGGCTGTTGGGGCAACGTGTGAAATTAAAGATCTACCAGGTTATTTACCTTTGCAAAACAATCCAACACTTAATGACTTTTTACAAAGTAATGCACAAGATCTAATTGGTGCTGATAATGTTTGGATTGCGCCTCATATGACAGGTAGTACGGATACTGGAGATTTATCTCACATTATGCCTGTTAGCCACCCATGGATTGGTTCAGTTCGAGGTGTTTTACATGGTAAAGATTATACGGTATTTGATGAAGAAATGGCTTACATCCGTCCTGCACAAATGATGGCATGTACAATTATTGATTTACTTTATGATGATGCCAAACCTGCACAGAAACTGATGTCAAAATATAAACCACTAATGACCAAAGAGGAATATTTAACCTTTCTATCTGGCTTTGACAAATAATCTTAATAGCTTGGCACATTGTTGTGCCAAGTTTCTGTTATAATGCTTCTTCATAATTAACCACAATAATAATCGCACAATATGCTAGAACTTACAGATCAAGAATTGTTTCGTTATGATAGACAAATCACATTGCGTGATTTCGATATTGATAAACAGCAAATATTGAAAAACAGTTCAGCACTGATCATTGGTTTAGGCGGACTTGGTTGCGCTGCATCACTCTATTTAGCGGCATCAGGTTTAGGCAAATTAACGTTAGTTGATTTTGACACCATATCAAAATCCAACTTAAATCGACAAATCTTATATACCGAAAGCTTTATTAATCAATACAAAGTCGAGGTGGCAAAAGAGGCCTTAACCAATATAAATGCCAATACGTTAATTGAAACAGTAAATCAGCGACTTGATGATAATAAGCTTATTTCACTTATTAAACAACATGATATTGTCATAGACTGTACGGATAACCTAGTGACACGAGAGCAAATTAACCGCTGTTGCTTTCAAGTAAAAAAAACGTTAGTTTCTGGAGCGGCAATCCGTATGGAGGGGTTATTAAGTGTATTTACATACCAACCTAATGAACCCTGTTATCACTGTTTAAGTCACTTATTTGGTAAAGATCAACTCACTTGTGTTGAGACTGGCGTCATGGCTCCGCTTGTTGGAATGTTTGGTTCCATGCAAGCCTTAGAAACGATAAAAGTGTTAACTCAATATGGAAAACCATTAATTGGTCGTGTATTAATGATTGATACAATGACAATGGAGTTTAGCCAAGTTAAATTTACCAAACAACCTAATTGTCCCGTTTGTGGTAATGGTAATACCAATCAGGTTTCTCAATGAAAATTAATCGAATTATTTTAGCTCCTATGGAGGGTGTACTTGATTATCAAGTCAGGCAATTTTTAACTGAAATTAATCAATTTGATTATTGTGTTACAGAATTTATCAGAGTGACCCATCACAAATTATCAAATAGGACTTTCTATCGCCTATGTCCTGAACTTTACAATAATGGAAAAACCGAATCTGGCACGCCAGTTCGTGTCCAAATTTTAGGACAGTCACCAGAGTGGATGGCTGAAAATGCTATTAAAGCTATCGAATTAGGTTCTTATGGTATAGATATCAATTTTGGTTGCCCAGCCAAAACTGTAGTTGGCAGCCACGGTGGCGCTTATTTATTACAATATCCAGAGCAGATATTTAATATTGTCAGTCAAGTACGACAAGCTATAGGTACAACAAATAAATTATCAGTCAAAATTCGCTTAGGTTGGGGTAATAAATCGCATTGTCACGAAATTGCCAACGCAATTGAACTTGCCGGAGCCAACGAAATAGCAATTCACGGAAGGACCAAAGAAGACGGCTATAAAACCGAAAAAATAGATTGGCAAACAATAGGCCAAATCAAACAGCACTTAAAAATTCCTGTTATTGCTAATGGTGAAATTTTCTCTATTGCAGATGCAAAAAATTGTATAAGCCAAAGCCAAACTAATGACATTATGCTAGGGCGCGGTATTTTAACTATTCCAAACCTAGCTAATATGATTCGAACTGAGCAATCAGCATTAAATTGGCAACAAGTGATGGAAATTTTAATTCGCTATGCAACATCATCTATTGATAATGCTAAACCGCTTTATCACTCTGCTCGCATCAAACAATGGCTTTCTTACTTAAAACAGCACTATGTTCAAGCGTCAGAAGTCTTACAAAACATTAGAACACTCAAATCACAACAAGAAATTTGTGAATTTTTAGCTAGGGGCTGTTGATCTTTGCTGTACATAAATTACTCAACAATACATTGGCAGCCACATTAACATAAATGCCAGTGATACCATACTGGCATAATTCCTTTCTAACTTATCGTATCTAGTTGATATTGAACGATATTGCTTGATTCTAGCAAAGGCATTCTCGACTAAATGACGATAGCGATAAAGGCACCTATCCATACTGCTTTTATCTATATCCTTACCATAATTACGTTTAGCAATCACCGTTCGTCCGCCTTTTTGACGAACAAAGCACCGAAAAGGCTCGCTGTCATAACCTTTATCGGCTATCACTGTATTGACTTCATCGAGCTTTTCAACTAGGTTTTCTGCATAAGTGATATCATGTC